>CAZVNU010000204.1:0-4663 GCA_964628335.1 uncultured Phycisphaeraceae bacterium | reverse complement strand
ACATGATCAAGGGCAAGCAGGGCCGCTTCCGCGAAAACCTGCTGGGCAAGCGCGTGGACTACTCGGCGCGTTCCGTCATCGTGGTGGGCCCCAACCTCAAGCTGTTCCAGTGCGGTTTGCCCAAGAAGATCGCCCTTGAACTGTTCCAGCCCTTCATCATCCGCCGCCTGAAGGACCTGGGTCTGGTCGACACCATCAAGAGCGCCAAGAAGATGCTCGAGCGCCGCGACCCCGAAGTGTGGGATGTGCTCGAAGAAGTCATCCACGAGCATCCCGTCATGCTCAACCGCGCACCCACCCTGCACCGCATGGGCATCCAGGCTTTCGAGCCGGTGCTGGTCGAAGGCAACGCCATCCGCCTGCATCCGCTGGTCTGCACCGGCTTCAACGCCGACTTCGACGGCGACCAGATGGCCGTCCACTTGCCCCTGTCGGTCGAGGCGCAGGCCGAAGCGAGCATCCTGATGCTCTCGCCGCACAACATTTTCTCGCCGGCCAACGGCAACCCCATCATCTCGCCGTCGCAGGACATCGTGCTGGGCGTGTACTACGTGACCGCCGCTTCCGCCGATCCGCTTGACCCCGAAGTGGCCAAGGAATTGGTGGCCCGCAGCGCTGCTCCTTCCAAGGAAGTGGTCGCCAAGTTGCGCTCGGTCCCGGAGTACAAGGACATCGCCGAGGCGTTGTTCGCCTTCGATCTGCGCAAGATCCAGGTGCACACCCCGATCGTGGTCAAGTTCGCCAAGAACCGCTACGCCGGCGTGGTTGAATCCGAAAAGGGCAGCGTGACGCCCTTGCCGGCTTCCGGCCGCGTGGTGACCACCGTGGGCCGTTTGATTTTCAACGAGATCCTGGCCCCCGGCATGCCGTTCTACAACTGCGCCCTGGGCAAGAAGGGCTGCTCGCGCGTCATTGACGACACCTACAGCCACAATGGGCGTCCCGCGACCATCGACCTGCTCGACAACATGAAGGCCGTCGGCTTCAAGCACTCGACCCTGGCCGGCATTTCGTTCGGCATCACTGACCTGCGCGTTCCGGCGCAAAAGAAGGCGATCATCGAAGCCACCCAGAAGAAGGTCGAGCGCATCGAGAAGGCCTACAACGCCGGTGCCACCACCGCCAAGGAGCGCTACAGCCAGCTGATCGAACTCTGGACCCACTGCCGCGAAGGCATCAGCAAGGAATTGATGAAAGAATTGAAGGCCGACCGCCGCGACGCGGGTGGCCTGCCGGTTCCCATCGATTCCACCGAAGGCAAGCGTTACCTCAACCCCGTGTGGTTGATGGCCGACTCCGGCGCCCGTGGCAACCAGAACCAGATTCTGCAGCTGGCCGGCATGCGCGGTCTGATGGCCAAGCCAAGCGGCGAAATCATCGAGACCCCGATCAAGGCCAACGCCCGCGAAGGCCTGTCGGTGCTTGAATACTTCACCACCACCCACGGCGCGCGCAAGGGTCTGTCCGACACCGCGCTCAAGACCGCCGACGCCGGCTACATGACGCGCAAACTGTGCGATGTGGCGCAGAATGTGTTCATCACCTGCGAAGACTGCGGCAGCCGCAAGGGCATCACCAAGCGCGCCGTCTACAAGGGCGACGCCATCGACATCCAGTTGAATGAACGCATTTACGGCCGCGTGTCGCTGGAAGCGATCACCAACCCGGTCACCGGTGAGGTCATCGTGTCTGAAAACGGCCTGATCACCCAGGCCATCGCCAACAAGATCCAGGAGTTGGGCATCAACGAAGTGGTCGTGCGTTCGCCGCTGACCACCGACGCCGCCCACGGCATGTCGGTTCTGGATTACGGCATGGACCTGTCC
Organism: uncultured Phycisphaeraceae bacterium; assembly: GCA_964628335.1. Lineage (GTDB taxonomy): Bacteria > Planctomycetota > Phycisphaerae > Phycisphaerales > Phycisphaeraceae > CANIYR01. The sequence continues at coordinate 2,837 of CAZVNU010000204.1, read as the reverse complement.
ACCGGTCGCTTGGTTGAAGAAGGTCTGGCCGTCGGCATCATCGCCGCCCAGTCCATCGGCGAGCCCGGCACCCAGCTGACCATGCGCACCTTCCACACCGGCGGCGTGGCGCAGCGCACCAACGAAGCCACCGCGGCCACCGCCGCCAAGGCCGGTACGGTTGTGATCAAGGACGCCGGCGAAGTGCCGAGCAAGGACAGCGAAGGCAATGACTGCCTGGTGGTCCTCAAGCGCGCCGGCGACATCACCTTGGTGGATGCCAACGGCAAGGAGATCGAGAAATACGCGCTGGTCTACGGTGCGCAACTGCGCGTCAAGAACGGCGACAAAGTCAAGGCCGGCGCATTGCTGGCCAACTGGGACCCGCATCGCACGCCCATCCTGGGCGGCGTGACCGGCAAAGTGCGCTTCAAGGACATCGAGCAGGGCTCGACCGTCCGCCGCGAAGGCGGCGCCTTGCTCGTCATCGAGCACAAGGGCGACAAGCATCCGCAGATCCTCATCGAAGACGCGGCCGGCAAGGTGCAGGACTTCCACCACTTGCCCACCGGCGCCCGCATCGAGGTGCAGGACGGCCAGTCCGTCAACGCCGGTCACCTGTTGGCCTACCAGGTCAAGACCGCGGCCAAGACGGCCGACGTGGTGGGTGGTCTGCCCCGCGTGACCGAAATCTTCGAAGCCCGCACCCCCAAGGATGTGGCCGTGATGGCCGACATCTCCGGCAAGATCGAAATCAAGTCCGGCGTGCGCCGTGGCAAGGTGACGGTCGTGATCAAGGGCGGCTCCGACATCGAGTCCGAGCACCACATCGGCCAGGACCGCCACTTGCTGGTTCACACCGGCGACGTGGTGGAAGCCGGCCAGAGCCTGACCGAAGGCGCCTTGGACCCCAAGGACATCCTGCGCGTCAAGGGCGAAGAAGCACTTTACGAGTACCTGCTCGACGAAGTGCAGAAGGTCTACCGCGTGCAAGGCGTGGTGATCAACGACAAGCACATCGAGACCATCCTCTCGCAGATGCTGCGCAAGATCCGCGTTGAGAATCCCGGCGACACCGAGATGCTGCCCCACGAACAGGTCGACAAGCACCGTTTCCGCATGGAAAACGAGCGCATGTCCAAGTCGGTCAAGATCAAGGAGCCTTGCGATTCCAACCTCAAGGCCGGCACCGTCGTCCTTAAGAGCGATCTCAAAGACATCGTGGCCGCCCTCGAGGCCGAAGGCAAGGAAGGCCCCAAGGCCGTCAAGTGCAAAGCCGCCACCGGCGAAACCCGCTTGCTGGGTATTTCCAAGGCGGCCTTGTCCAGCGACTCCTTCCTCTCCGGCGCTTCCTTCCAGGAAACCTCCAAGGTGCTCACCGATGCGGCTCTGGGCTGCAAGAGCGACCACTTGGTGGGCCTCAAGGAAAATGTGCTCCTGGGCCACTTGATTCCGGTCGGCACCGGTTTCAAGACCTACCAGAACATGGAAGTGATCAAACTGGCCGAAGCTTCCGGCACCGACAATCTGACCCCCGAGCAGGAATACGAGGCCGCCGTCGAGATGGCCGAATCAGCCGGGGCCGAATTGCCCAGCGAAGTGGGGGCCACCATCGGCCAGTCCAAGATGATCGAAAAGTTGATGGAGGAATACCTCCAGCAGCCCAAGAACAAAAAATGAAAACCAATAGCAACCCTAGAAAAACCGGCCGCAAGGCCGGTTTTTTTAGGGCGTTTTCCGCCAAATTCCCCCTTGCGGATGAAAAATTCCCGTTTAGAATGCGGTGGCACTTGTTTCACATACTTGCTTAATGAAAGAAAAAGATCATGTTCCAGGAAAAGGTCCACACACATCACTTGGCGGTCGGTCTTGCCTTGCTGCTGGCCGGCACCGCGCAGGGGCAAGAGGCGCCCGCCGCCAAACAAGTGGCGCCGGCCGTGGACCCCAGGACGCTGCGTGACGGCAGGCCGTCGGATATTGATTTGGACATTCCGGGATTGCTGGCCGGAGTCAGGGAAAGCGAACTCAAAGATGCGGTGTGGCGCTTCAGCCCCAAGCCGCTGGATGCCAAGACCGGCAGGAAAGAGGAAGTGTTGGTGGTGCCCATGCGCGTGGTCGGCACGGGTTTCAAAGTGAGTTCGCCGCCAATCACCCCGGAGTCCGGCCGTTTTGTGGCGTGGTACATCCCCGCGCCGGTGAAAGCGGACAAGGCGGACAAGGCCGGCACGCCGGCCGGTGCGCCGCGCTTTGCGGCGGGCTTTTGGATTGACAACGACCGACAGATTCATTGGAGCGTGGACCGCTTCACCTCCACCATGGCGATGGATGCCGGTTCCGCATTGGGCAGCGACCAAGCACTGTACCTGTTCGCCATGGACCGGCAACGCCTGCTCAAGCAGCGGCCAGTCCCGCTGAAACCACCCGGCTCCTACCGGCAACCCGAACGCGCCAAGGGGGAGCCCATCGCGGTGTACAAGGAGAGGGAGGCAGCGGCACGCAAGGCCCATTTCGACAGAGTGGCGGCGGAAAGGCAGACCCATGCCGACAAGGTGGCGCAATACGCCAAGGTGCAGGACCAGGTGGCGAGTTTGCCCTACCAATTTTCAGAACCTCGGCCGACGATGGTGTATGCCGTCTATTATGTCACCGTCAAAGTGAAAACCGGCCCCTATGCGCCGGTCAGGGATGAGGAAACGGTCTATGCCGGTTTCCCCCAAGGCAAATGGGTGGTCCCCGGCGATGCGTGGGATGCCTTGAAATCCCTGGCCGCCGGCTCCGGCACGGGGGACAGCGGCGCGTCGATCGCTTCCAGACGCACGTTGTCGAAATTCAACTGGCGGAAAGTGTCGTTGTCCGCC
>CAZVNU010000203.1:0-4665 GCA_964628335.1 uncultured Phycisphaeraceae bacterium | reverse complement strand
GCATCGCTTCAAAGACCTCTCATCCCACGCGGCGAGCCGCCGCGTCTACTTTTTTTCAGGGGGGTTGTGCCCGTGACCCGCCAGCCCTGGGTTTTGCGTTGCAGAAAAAGTGGCATTGCACGGGCACCGTTGTACAATGTGTGCAGCGCAGTGAGTATTTTCCGCATTCCTGTGTTTTTACCTGTGTTTTTATTGATACTAAGTTATGGCGCCTATCTCCCCCTGCTTGTCTCTGCCCGTTCTCCCTGCCCGCCCGCAGCCCCGGCGCGCGGGGTTCACCCTCATTGAGTTGCTGGTGGTGATTTCGATCATTGCCCTGTTGCTGGGTATTTTGGTGCCGGTATTGGGTGAGGCCAAAAAGACCGCCCAAGTCATGAAAGAGGGCGTCAGTCTGCGCAATGTCCATGCGGCATTGGCCATGTATGGCACCAGCAACAAGGACTGGTTCCCCGGCTTTACTCCCCAAGGCAAAATCGCCGGGGTCGCCGGCACCGCCACGGCTGATTTCATCGGCAAGTACTACGCGGCTGCGACCAATGCGGCTTCAACCACCACTGCCACCACCGCAGCTGCCGACACCGCCGCCTATGCCCAGGCGGTGTTGATGGACGATGGCGGCGCCAACCCCCTCCAATGGCTTTCCCCCGGCGAGACCCATGTCACCGGCGGCAATGTGGCGGTGACCCATGCCAGCGGCTCGGTATTGGCGGTGGCCGCCACCAAGGGCGCGGTGCCCGCCGTTTCGGCGGTTAACGATATTTCCACCACCGGCATGGTGTCCGTATTCAACAATTCATTTGCGGTGTTGGCCTATGGTTCGGGAGCGTTGACCCCTGAATGGCGCTCCAATCAAAACGCCCAGACCGTGGTGCTGGCCACCCGCATGATGGGCGGCTCGGATGCGGCGTTTGACGCCTCGGCATCCAATTCCTTCAACAGCGTATGGACTGCGGCCAACAGCGGCGTCTTCAAAGGGTCGTTTGTGCACGGCGACAGTTCCACCGGGCAGGAGACCTTCAAGCGCGCCGACACGGAACTGCCTTTTGGCTCCTTGAAATATGGCTTGGTGGTCGGCACGCCCGCCACGGCTGGGGCGGATGTGGCCGGTCCTTTCGGCCATGTGACGGTGGTGACGGGAGCCGCCACTTACGGCACTGCTGCCGGCAACCTCGGGGCCGGCGTTTCCGCCAGCGTCTTTGTGACCGGGCAACTTGCTTCCGGGTTGAATTGAGCCGGAAAGGATTGGGTTTTTATGGACCTGGTTTTTATGGGAATGGTTGGACATGAAGCAAGGCGCCCGTTCTGAATCCAGCGGGCGTTTTTGCTAGGATGGCGCCATGAAGCAAACCGTTGAAACGCTGGTGGCGCAGGGGGTTGAGCACCATAGGCGGGGGGCGTTGGAGGCTGCCGCCGGGTATTACCGCAGCGCGTTGGAAAAGTCCCCTGACCACGCCGGAGCGAATCATTGGTTGGGGCTGGTGGAGTTGCAATGCGGGCGCCCTGCGGTGGCCGAGGCGCCGTTGCGCCGCGCCGTTGCCGGCGATCCTGACAAGGCGCTGCACCACGCCAGTCTTGGTGAAGCGTTGCGGGGGGCCGGCAAGGTGGAGGAAGCCGTCGCCGTGTTGACGCTGGCAAGCCGGCGCTTTTTTGATTCGCCTTGGATTTGGCAGAACTTGGGCATGGCCTTGGCGGATGCCAAGCGGCTTGGCGAGGCATGCGAGGCGTTTGCCAAGGCGACGCCTTCCAGGTTGTCGTCGGCCCACTTGCATCGCTGGGGCCAAAGCCTGGCCCAAATGGAGCGCTATCCGGAGGCGATTCCCCTTTTGCGCCAAGCCCAGGCCATGGACCCCGAAAATGGGCGCATGCAATCGGATTTGGGCCACGCCTTGTACGAATGCGGCGGCGTGGAGGAGGCGATGCGCTGGTATGAATCCGCTGTCAAGCGCATTCCGGAATTCGCCCCGTTGCGCTATGAGATGGCGCGCATCGCCTCGCTCCATTTCAACCAAGTGGATCAGGCGGTGGTCCATTTGCGCACCATTGCCGGCCGCGAGGATGGGCTGGAAGCATACGCAAGCAAACTGCTCCTGATGCTGCATTATCGGGTGGCCGATCCGGCGGCCATCTTCAACGAACATGCGGCCTGGGGCAAGGCGCGCGACCGGGCGGCCGTGCCCCCGCCCCATGCGCCGCTTGACGGCCGCCGACTGCGGGTGGGTTATGTGTCGGCCGATTTCAAGCAGCATCCGGTGGCCTGTTTTTTCGAAGCGCTGGCCCGCCATCATGACAAGGCGGCCGTTGAAATTTTTTGTTATTCCAACTTCCCCGCCAAGGAAGCCGACGACACCACCCGCCGCATCCGCTCCCAAGCGGATCATTGGCGCGAAATCGAGGGGGTGGAGGATTCCCTTGCCGCCGATCTGATCCGCAAGGATCAGTTGGATATTTTGGTGGATCTAGGCGGCCATGCCGGGGGCCGCCTGGGGGTGTTCGCCCGCAAGCCCGCGCCGATCCAAGTGACGGCCATCGGCTATCCCGACACCACCGGCCTGCCCGCCATGGACTACCGTTTGGTGGATGCCAAGACCGATCCGCCGGAAGTGGCGGACGCCTATGCGTCCGAACAATTGGTCCGGTTGCCGGTCAGTTTTTTGTGCTACACCCCACCGGTGGAGGTGCCACTGCCCGGCGCCATCCCCTTGGATCGGAACGGTTTCGTGACTTTCGGATCTTTCAACGGGTTGATCAAACTCAGCCCGGAATGGTTTGCCATGGTCGCCGCGGTGCTCAAGGCGGTGCCCAAGTCGCAATTGCTGGTCAAATGCGACGCATTCAACAATGCGGAAAAAGCCCATCCATTGTTGATGAAGTCACTGGCCCCGCACGGCATTGAAGCCGGCCGCCTGCGGGTGCTGACCAAAGTCAAGGAGATGGCAGGCCACTTGGCCCAGTACGGCGAAGTGGACATCGCGCTGGACGCTTTCCCCTACCACGGCACCACCACGACATGCGATGCATTGTGGATGGGGGTTCCGGTGGTGTCTTTGGCAGGGAGCATCCACACCTCAAGGGTGGGGGCCAGCTTGCTCGAGAGCGCAGGCCTGGGTGATTTGGTGGCGCAAACCCAGGACGAGTTTGTGCACAAGGCGGCCCAATTGGCGCAGGATGCACCCCGCTTGCGCGCTTTGCGTGCGGGTCTGCGCGCGCAAATGAAGCCGTTGACCGATGGGGCGGCCTATGCCAAACGGGTGGAAGACGCCTACCGGGACATGGTTCAAACGGCGTTTGAGGCCCGTGTCGCAGCCGGGGCCTGACTTTTCCACCCGAACATCCCGCCTTGCGCCTCCCGCTACCATTTCCCCATGCGCGCAATCATGACCGGACAAGTGGGGATGGACAAGAAGCAGTACCTCGAGCGGGTGGCCAAGGCGGCGTTGGCGGCGGGGGATGAGGTGCCGCTGTTCAATGTCGGCGACCGCATGTATGCCGAAACCGGCGATGTGAAGCCGGGCCGGATCTTGGACTTGCCGCTCTCACGCCTCAACAACCTGCGCCGGTCGGTGATCAAGGATGTGTTGCGCGAAAGCGAGGGCGCCAAGCATGCCATGCTCAACACCCATGCCACCTTCCGCTGGCGTCATGGCCTGTTTTCCGCCTTTGATTTCGACCAGTTGAAGGAGTTCAAGCCCGATTGCGTGATTTGCCTGGTGGACAACATCGAGGTGGTGCGCCATCGCCTGCTGCGCGAGCATACTTTGGATGTGACGCTCAAGGATTTGATGGTCTGGCGCGAGGAGGAAATCATGGCCAGCGAATTGCTGGCGCAGGCGCTGGGCATTCCCAACCAGTTCTTCGTGCTCTCGCGCGGGCGCCATCACGAAACCATCGAAACCTGCCGCCGCCTGATCTGCTGCCCGGACATGCCGAAGGTGTATCCCTCCTTCCCCATGACCCATGTGGCCCGCATGCCGGAGGTGCTCAAGGAGATCGATGCCTTCCGCGCGGAATTGGCCAAGCGTTTCATCGCTTTCGACCCGGGCGATGTGGACGAAAAATTGCTGCTGGATCTGGCCATCGAAGCCGCACGGTCGGAGGAAAAGCGCGACTTCGTGGAAACCGAAGCCGGCTCCTTCAGCGGCGGGGCGCACAGCATCCCGGTGCCGGTCAAGCAGGTGCTGGACATCGCCGGCGACATCGACGGGCAGATCTACGCCCGCGATTTCAAGATGGTCCGCCAGAGCGACATGATCGTGTCGCTGGTGCCGGAATTGCCCGACGGTTCGCCCGGCCTCTCCAGCGGCGTGGAGCGCGAGTTGCAGCACGCCTTCGACCATGGCCGCGATGTGTTCGTGGTGTGGTTGCCCAAGAAGAATCCGAGTCCGTTCATCACCGAGACGGCGACCCAAGTGTTCAAAAGCGTGGCCGAGGCGATGAAGTATTTTGACGGGAAATGACGGAATTGCGCTCACGGGCCTTTTTGCGCTCACGAGCCCTGAGCGCAAGCTCAGGGGAAAACAAAGCCTCCTTCATCTGCTTTTTATTCCGCCCTTTGCTTCCTCTCAAGCCCCCGACTTGCGCTCAGCAAGATGAGGAGGCAGCCTTGCCCCTGGGCTTGCGCCTTAAGAATGCACACATCTTCCCGCCCCAAAAGGCGAATGACCGATA
>CAZVNU010000202.1:0-4666 GCA_964628335.1 uncultured Phycisphaeraceae bacterium | reverse complement strand
GCGCCAGGGGTCCTGAAAAAAGACAACCGCCGCCTTGGTCAGGCGGAGGTTGTTCCCGTCTCTAAAAAATGACTGTCAAAAATGTCATTTGACAAGACAGTCGCTACTTTGAGGGACGGAGCATGCAGGTGCCGGTTGGCATCCAAACAAACCCCCCGCCCAAAGGGCGGGGGGGTTTGTTTGCGCAGGGGAGTGTTTGTGGGCCCGAAGGCCTTAGATGGCGTCGCCGCCTTCTTCGCCGGTGCGGATGCGGATGCAGCGGGCCAGATCCTGGACGAAGATCTTGCCGTCGCCGAGTTTGCCGTCGCCATGCTTGGCAGCCTTGACGATGGTGTCCACGGTCAGTTTTTCGAAGCCGTCGTTGACGGCGATTTCGAGGCGGATCTTGGGGATCAGGTTGGGGGTCACTTCCTGGCCGCGGTAAATATCCATGTCTTCCTGGCGGCCGTGGCCGGTGCAGCGGGAGACGGTGATGCGGGTGATTTCCGCATCGATGAGGGCTTGACGCACGGCGTCGAGCTTGTCGGGTTGGATGATGGCAATGATGAGTTTCATGGAATTTCCCTGAAAGGGGAGTTGAAATTGAGAAGGAAAAGAGGGGCGGAAAAATCAGTTCGGATTGAGCAGGCCGTAGCCATGCTCGCCATGCAGGGCATGGTCCATGCCGGCCTGTTCGTCTTCGGCGGACAGGCGGAAGCCGATGATTTTGTCAATGACGAACAGGAGGATCAGGGTCAGCACGCCGGAGACGGCGATGGAAAGCCCGATGCCTTCGATCTGGTGCATGAACTGGGCGCCCCAGGTGGCGGCGCGGGTGGCGTCTGCGGTGCCGGCTTCCGGCAGGGCGCCGGGGCGCAGGAAGAACATCAGGCAGGTGCCGCCGATGATGCCGGCCACGCCGTGGATGCCGAACACATCCAGGGTGTCGTCGTATCCCAGCCTGTTTTTGAACTGCACGGCCACGAAACAAACCACGGTGGCAATGGCCCCCAGCGCCATGGCGCCGATGGGAGTCACATCGGCGGCAGCCGGGGTGATGGCGACCAAACCAGCCAGCATGCCGGACACGAAACCGAGCGAAGTGGCTTTCTTGTGCTTGAGGGCTTCGATCAGCACCCAAGCCATGGCGCCGGCGGCCGCGGCGATTTGGGTCATGGCCAGCGCGCGGCCGGTGTCCATGCCGGATTGCACGGTGGAGCCGGAATTGAAGCCAAACCAGCCCACCCACAGCAGTCCTGCGCCCAAGAGGGTCATGGTCAGGTTGTTGGGACTCATGGTTTGCTTGGGATAGCCGCGGCGGGCGCCAAGATACAGGGCCGCCACCAACCCGGCCACGCCGGCGGAAATGTGGATGACGGTGCCGCCGGCCAAATCAATGCCTTCGCCGGAAATCACGCCTTGGGGGGACCAGATCATGTGGCACAGGGGGCAATACACCAACAACGACCAAAGGAGGATGAAGACGCAGTAGGAACTGAATTTCACGCGTTCGGCAAAGGCGCCGGCGATCAAGGCCGGAGCGATGATCGCGAATTTCCCCTGGAACATGATGAAGACGAAGTGGGGGATGCTGTCCAGCATCTCGTGTTCCGGGGTGTCGATGTTCTTCAGGCAGAAGAAGTCGGAATTCCAGCCGAAGAGGCCGTGGAAGGTGTTGCCGAAGGCGATGGCGTAGCCCACCACCGCCCATGACACGCCGATCAGGGCCATGGCGATGAAGGAATGCATCATGGTGCCCAGCACATTCTTGGTGCGGGTCAGGCCGCCGTAGAACAGGGCCAGGCCCGGCACCATCAGCATGACCAGGCAGACGGAGGTGAGCATCCAGGCGGTGGTGCCGGTGTCAACGGCGGGGGCAACGGGGGCGGCGGCAGCCACGACGGATTCCGCCGCGGGTGCGACCGCGGTGGCGGCATCTTGCGCCAAAGCAAGGGTTGGCGCCAGGACGGCGCCCGCCAAGGCTGCAAGGGAGGTCAACGGTTTGAAGTTGGAACGCATGAGAGAAAAGACTCCGTAGAGGGGGGGAATGCGGGAAAGAGACTCAGAAGGTGAAGATGGCGTCGACGGCCGCGGTGAACTGGTGGCTGCTGGTGCTGTCGATGAAGGGCTTGGTGCCGTTGGTCGACTTGTCGTAGCGCACTTCGGGGCGGATGGTCAGGTTGGACAGCGCCTTCCAGTTCAGGCCCAGGGTGATGGAGGCGTAGGTGGTCTTGCCACCGCCCACGGTGCGGGCGTCGATCGGGCCTTCGGCGTTGGCGGAGTTGATGAAGTCGTCATTCTTGCCCTGCTGGGCCACGAAGAAGCCGTTCTGATCGCGGAAGAGTTCACCGCGCAGGCCGACGGACAGCGCATCGCTGATGGCGTAGGTGGCGTACTGGGCGATGCCGTAGGCCTTGGCGCCGGCGCCGGCGTTGTCCTGGTAGTAGGCCATGTCGGTCGAGAGCGTCAATTTCTTGGTGGCTTTCCAGATGAGGTCCACATCGGTGAAGGAACGGAAGTCGCGGCTGTTGCCGTTGGTTTCGGGGCCCGCATGGGACGAGGCGACCAGGGTGAAATCTCCCATGGTGTAGCTGATGCCGCCGGTGAAGGAGGATGCATTGTTGTTGTCGTCAAGGCCGGGGCCTGCGCCGCGGGTCACGCCGGCGTGAACCAGGAATCCTTCGACCAAGATGAAGTCGGCAATGGCTCCCACATGGGTGAAGGGGCCGAAGTTGAAGATGTAGGAGTGGGAATAGAAGAAGTTGTTGCGCGGATCGATGGTTTCAAGGCCGTCGATCGTCGCAAACTTGCCGATGCGGAAATCCATGCCATAGTCCGTCAGCAGCGGGGCGTGGAACGACACATAGGCTTCGGTGATGTCGATTTGATGCGACTGCGAGCCGTAGTTGTCGAACAGCCCCATGGTGCGGGTGTAGCGGGCGTCGGAACCGTAGATGCCTTGGGCCTTGAAGCCCCAGTCCCATTCCGTCCCCTTCTCTTGAGACAAGGCGCGCTCGGCGGTGACGGACAGCTGGTTGAGCAGGGGGCCGTCGTTGCGGTCGTCGAACAGGCGTCCGAAGTTCTGGTTGTCGGTCGGCGCCTGCGGGTTGCTGGTGATGCCGGCCTGCGCCCAGCCGTACACGGCGATCCGCTGCTCGGATTCAGGCAGCAACTTCTGGAGTTTGAGATCCTCGGTGAAACATTTCTTTTCAGCGGCGGGGGCGGCGGCCTCTTCCGCGCGGGCGGCCACGGCGGCCAGGGGCAGGAGGGATGCGGCGACCAGGGACGACAACAAACGAGACGACTTCATGGGATTCCTAAAAAGGGAAGGGGGGGGAGGGGAGAAGAATTCGACGGTCTGTGTGTGGTTTGCCTTTAAGCAATTTCCATGCCATGAACGCGTAAAAAATAGGAACAGAAATGGGTAAAAAGCGTATTTTTATTTAAGTATTTTTAAAAAAAGACAATAAATAGTTTCGTAGAGGGCATGGAAAGGTGGCGCCTAACCTGTTTTCAGAGTATTTTCAAGCAGTTGCCAGCCAGAAGTGTGCTCAAAAAACAGGGGCTGCCTAAAAAATAGACAAAACAATGATAATGATGTCGAATTTCAGATTGTTGTCCGCTGAAAAATCAGGCGTCTTGATTCACGAAAAAAAAATCATGAATTTTTATGTAAGATTTCCCTCTTGGCGGCGTCTGATGGTCTGTCAAAGGTTTTCGCCCTACTTGTTTCTTCTCTGTTTCCAGGAAAAATTCATGAAATCCACCACTGCCATTGATCAAGTCTTGGCCTTCAACAAGCAGTACGCCGCTGGTTTCACCCAGGGCGGTCAATCCGCTCCGCCAACACGCCATCTGGTGATGGTGGGCTGCATGGATGCCCGCATCAGTCCAGTGGATTGTTTCGGCATCTCCTACGGGGATGCCCATGTCTTGCGCAATGCCGGCGGCATCGTGACGCCCGATGTGCATCGTTCGCTGATTGTTTCCACCCAAAAACTGGGCACGCGTGAAATCATGATCATCAACCACACCAAGTGTGGCATGATGGGTTTGGATGGCGTCGCATTCCGTGCCGATTTGAAGAAAAAATACGGTCCGCATCCGTATGGCCCCACCGAGTTCTACGGTTTCGAAGACTTGGCCAAGAATGTGCAGTTTCAACTCAAGCTTGTGCGGGATTGCCCTTGGATTCATCCCGACGCCGTGGCCAGGGGGTTCATTTTCGATGTGGACACCGCCTTGTTGACCGAAGTCAAGTAACGCCTCATCCCTTTGCCATTTCCGTGGGGGCGCCGTTTTCCCGCCACGGGATTCCCTCTTGGTTCCGTATCCACCCCCAACTCCGGTTCATTTCCCCATGCGTTCATTTTTCAAAGAAATCAAAAGCGACCTTCCCGCCAGTATCGTGGTCACTTTCGTGGCCATTCCCTTGTGCTTGGGGGTTGCCTTGGCTTCGGGTGCGCCTTCGTTCGCCGGCATCATCGCCGGCATCGTCGGCGGCATCGTGGTCGGATTCGCCAGCCGATCGGCCCTTGGCGTCAGCGGTCCGGCGGCCGGTTTGGCCGCGGTGGTGGTCAGTGCGTTGGCCACGCTTGGGGGGGGGGAGGGGGCGTGGCACGCTTTTTTGCTGGCGGTGGTGTTGGCGGGCGTCATCCAGGTCATCATGGGGTTCTTGCGTTTGGGG
>CAZVNU010000201.1:0-4688 GCA_964628335.1 uncultured Phycisphaeraceae bacterium | reverse complement strand
GCGAAGTTTAGCCCATTTGCCCACCTTGGCCACCCCACTCCCCCTTTCCGCTTGGACCGCATGCTGCAAGCCCAACAAGTGACAATCATTGGCGCCGGTTTGCTGGGCGCCAGCCTGGCCCTGGCTTTGCGCGCCGCCGGCTACACCGGGCGCCTGGTGGCGCAGGGGCGCAGCCCGGCCAGCGTGGCCGACGCCCTGGCGCTGGGCGCGTTTGACCATGGCACTTGCGAACCGCAAGACGCTTTGGCGCAAGCCGACTTGGTGGTGGTGTGCGTGCCCTTGGGCTCGTTTGAAGCCGCCTTCCGCCAGATTGAAGCTTTTGCGCCGCCTTCCGCCATTGTCACCGATGCGGGCAGCGCCAAAACCAGCGTGGCCAATGCTGCAAGGCGCGTGTTCAAGAACGCCCGCCGCGTGATCGGCGCCCACCCGATGGCCGGTGGTGAAAAATCCGGCCCGTCGGCGGCCCGCGCCGATTTGTTCGCCGGCAAGCCCTGCGTGCTGACCGTGTGCGAAAATGACGAGCCGCGCGCCATCGCCGAAGTGGAGACGCTCTGGGGCACCCTGCTCAACATGCGTTTGCTGCGCCTCTCCCCCGAAGCCCACGACGATGCGGTGGCGGCCGTCAGCCACTTGCCGCACCTGGCGAGTTTGGCGCTGGCCGCCGTGGGTGAACGCTCGGCAGGCATGGCGGTGGCCTCCACCGGTTACCGCGACGCCACCCGCCTGGCCGCCGGTAATGCTGCCCTGTGGGCGGATATCTTCCTGGCCAACCGCCAGGCCACGCTGCAAGCCCTGGCCGCCTTCAAGGCGGAGGTGGCAGAGTTCGAGCAATTGATCGAAGCCGGCGACCGGGCCACATTGGAAGAAAAAATCGCGCCGATCGCCAAGGCCAGAAGCCAGTGGAAGGAACCGCAATGAAAATCAAAACACCCCTCCCCACCCTCGGTTTCATCGGCGCCGGCCACATGGCCCAGGCCATCGCCAAGGGCGTGATCGATGCCGAGCTGTTCGCCGCCAAGCAAATCATCGCCGCCGCGCCCAGCGACAAAAACCTCGGCATCTTCGCCGGCTGGGGCTGCCGCACCACGACCGACAATCTGGCGGTGGTGATCCAGGCCGACATCGTGGTGATTGCCTGCAAACCGCAATTCTTCCCGCAGGTCGCCCCGCAAATCGCGTCGAATTTGCGCCCCGGCACGCTGGTCATCTCCATCATGGCCGGCCTGTCTTTGGCGCGCATTGCCGCCGCCATCGCGCCGGCCAAGGCCGCCTTGGTGCGCGCCATGCCCAACACGCCGCTGGCGGTGGGCTACGGGGTGACCGCCCTGTGCCACGCGCCCGATGTGGGTGAAAAAGACCAGGAACGGGCCATGGATCTGTTCGCCGCCGCCGGCACCCTGCTGCCGGTGGCCGAAGAGCAGATGGATGCCTTCACCGCCGTCTGCGGATCCGGCCCGGCCTATCTGTTTTATCTGGCCGAAGCCATGGAAAAATCGGCCCTTGCATTGGGCCTGCCCCCGGCCGCCTGCCGGGCCATGGTGATTGAAACCCTGATGGGCGCAGTGGCGCTGCTCACCCAGGACGAAACGGCGTATGGAGACCCCGCCGCCCTGCGCCGCGCCGTGACCTCACCCGCCGGCTGCACGGCGCAGGCCATCGAGGTGTTCGACCAAGCCAAGCTGATGGAAACCGTCGCCAAAGCCTTGGCCGCCAATATGGCACGATCAAAAGCACTGCGCGGAGATTAACCCGCTCCTCCCCTTATAATCCCCTCCCTTTCTTTTCCAACCTCGGCGACATGGATCGCCGCCATCCCCTACCCCATGCCCACCGCCAACCCCCGCCGTTCCACCCACCCCCATGTATGCGTCGTCGGCGCCACCGGCGCCGTGGGTGTGGAATTTCTGCAGGTGCTCGAACAGCGCAACTTCCCGCTGTCGTCCATCCGCTTGCTTGCTTCGCCGCGCAGCGCGGGCAAGACCATGAAATTCCGCGGCCAGGACATCACGGTGGAAGCGCTGACCGACAAGTCCTTCGATGGCATTGACATCGCCCTGTTCTCGGCCGGCGGCTCGATCAGCAAGCAGTACGGCCCGATCGCCGTGGCGGCCGGCGCCATCGTGGTGGACAATTCCTCGGCCTTCCGCCAAACGGCGGAAGTGCCGTTGGTGGTGCCGGAAGTCAACCCGGAGCACATCGGCGACATCGGCCTGAAGCCCGGCCAACAAGCCGGCATCATCGCCAACCCCAACTGCTCCACCATCTTGATGGTGACGGCGATGACCGCCCTGCATCGCGCAGCGAACATCAAGCGTTTGGTGATCTCCACCTATCAGGCCGCCAGCGGCGCCGGCGCGCAGGCGATGGAGGAATTGAAGCGGCAGACCCAGGATGTGCTGGAAGGCAAGCCCGCCAAGCCGGTCATTTTTCCCCAGCAATATGCCTTCAATCTGTTCAGCCACAACGCGCCCATCGTGGCCAATGGCTACAACGAAGAAGAAATGAAGATGGTCAAGGAAACCCACAAGATCTGGGGCCAGGAACATCTGCCCTTCGAGCAGCGCACCCAGATCACCGCCACCTGCATCCGGGTGCCGATCATGCGCGCCCATGCCGAAAGCGTGAATGCCACCTTTGAAAAACCGATGACCGAAGCGCAGGCCAAGACCCTCCTGGAAAAGGCGGCCGGTGTTTCCATCATCGACGACCGCTCCGCCAACCGCTTCCCCATGCCGCTGGATGCCCAGCACCAGGACGACATCTTCGTCGGCCGCATCCGCCGCGATATCAGCCAGCCGGAAGGACAGGGCATCGACTTGTTCCTGTGCGGCGACCAGATTCGCAAGGGCGCCGCGCTCAATGCGGTGCAAATCGCGGAATTGCTGCTGGGATAAGGAGGATCGGCTTTGGCCGACCCGTTGGGCTTCCTGTTCTTAAAAAACGACAAAGGGCTGGCGGAAATCTTCCGCCAGCCCTTTGTCGTTTTTTATTTCTTGCGCGCAACGGGCCGGGCAACCCCGCCCCTCCTTACCGCCCACCGCCCCCACCCTGCGCCTTGCTGCCGAAATGGCCCTTGTTGCGCTTGTTGCCCTTGAAGGCCGCACCCTTGAAACGGGGAGCCGACGGATTGTTGCCCTGGTTCCATTTTTGCGGGCCACGGTTGACCAACGGCATCGGAGCCGGGCCACGACCGCCGCCTTCGCCGCGCACGGGGGCCGGCGTTGAGGTCTCTGCGACAACAGGAGCGACCACGGGCACCACCACGGGGGCCGCGACAGGCGCAACTTCGACTGCCGCTACCGGCTTGGCGACGGGCTTGATGACGGGCTTGGATGCCACCTTGACGATGGGCTTGGCGGTTGGCTTGGCGGCGGATTTGACGGGAGTCTTGGGGGCTTTGGCCATGGGAGAGTTTTCCAGAATAAGGAGGAATGTGGAGATGGTAATGGGGAGGGTCGGCTTTGGCCGACCCGTTGCGCTTCCATCGCAAAGAAAAACATCTGGCTGACGGAGGATTTCCGCCAGCCAGATGTTTTTAATCGTCCGATTGTCTCAGGTCGGCCAAAGCCGACCCTCCTTTATTTCGCCATCTTGCGCAGCACGGTGTGCAGGATGCCGCCGTTGCGGTAGTAGTCCACTTCCACCGGGGTGTCGATGCGGCAGAGGGTGTTGAACACCACTTTCTTGCCGTCGGTCTTGGTGGCGGTGACTTGCACCTTGGAGCGGGGCTGCACTTTGTCGTCCACTTGAATGTCAAAGGTTTCGCTGCCGTCGAGCCCCAGGCTGTTGGCATCTTGGCCGGCTTCAAATTGCAAGGGCAGCACACCCATGCCGACCAGGTTGGCGCGGTGGATGCGCTCATAGGATTTGGCGATCACGGTGGCCACATTGAGCAGGAAAGTGCCCTTGGCGGCCCAGTCGCGGCTGGAGCCCATGCCGTAGTCCACGCCGGCCATCACCACCAGCTTGGTGCCGGCTTGCTTGTAGTTTTGCACCGCATCGTAGATGTAGCGCACGGGGGCTCCGGTGATGCCGGTGGTTGGGCAGTTGGCGGGCAAGGCCGAGGCGCCTTCTTGCGCGGGCAGGCCGGTGAAATCGACGGTGAAACCGCCTTCGGTGCCAGGGGCCACTTCGTTCTTGACGCGGATGTTGGCAAAAGTGGCGCGGGTCATCACGCGGTCGTTGCCGCGGCGGGCACCGAGCTGGTTGTAGTCGGCAAAGCGCACGCCGTTTTGATCCAGGAAGTTGGCCGCAGGGGTGCCCTTCTTGATCGAACCGGCCGGGCTGATGTGGTCGGTGGTGATCGAGTCACCCAGCTTGCACAGCACACGGGCGCCGGTGATGGCGGTGATGGGCTTGACTTCCGGGGTCAGGGTGGTGAAGAAGGGCGGCTCTTGCACATAGGTGCTCTTGTCATCCCAGGTGTACAACTCGCCCTCCGGGGCCTTGACGGCCTGCCACTCGGGGCTGCCCTTGAACACATCGGCGTATTCGCTGGCGAACTGCGAGGTCTTGACGGCCGAAGCGACCAGGGCCTGCACTTCTTCATGCGAGGGCCAAATGTCCTTGAGGTAAACGGGTTTTCCCTCAGGGGTGGTGGCGATCACATCGTTTTGGATGTCGATGTTGACGGTGCCGGCCAGCGCGTAGACCACCACCAGCGGCGGCGAAGCCAGGTAGTTGGCCTT
>CAZVNU010000200.1:0-4708 GCA_964628335.1 uncultured Phycisphaeraceae bacterium | reverse complement strand
CAAGGGTGCCGGGCGCCAGTTTGCCCTCCGCTTGCGCCTTGAACACGATCTGTGGCACTTGGGTGGACTTGCCCGAGCCGGTGGGCGCGGTCAACACCAGCCGGTTGCCGGCAACCAGTGTGGCGGTGATGTCGTCGGCAATGGAGAGAACGGGGAGCATGGGAAGGTATTGGGTGGGTGCCACGGACAGCGGAGCGAAGCGGAGTCGTCCGTGGGGGGATGCGGATTGTTCCAAGACGCACGGACGACTCCGCTGTCCGTGGCACCCGTTTTCAGTGCGTGGGGTTGGGGATTTTGCGCATGCCAAGCAGCGGTTTGAGCATCCACAGCGACAGTGCCGCCGCCGGGAGCAAGCCCAGCGCCAGGCCGCCCTTGGCGCCCAGCGCTTCAAAATGGCCGAGCCAGATGCCAAGCAAGCCAAGCAGCGGCCTCCACCGTGAAGCCCAGCCCGACGCCGAATTCGTGGTCGCCGCAGCCTTCGACCGAGGCGTTTTTTTCAAGCATGCCGTAATCAATGGAGGCCACATAAATGGCGCCCAGGGCGAAGCCCAGCAGGATTTACCCGCCCACTCCGAACGCCCCGGATTCCACCGTGGTCTGCTGCCCGGTGAGCAATTGCATCACCATTTCGCCGGTGGCGCTGCCCATGCACATGCCCTCCATGTTGTGGCCGGCGGCGACCAGCAGGTTGCTTGCCGCCGGGGCGAAGCCGATCACCGGTTTGCCGGTGGGGGTCATCGGCCGCCAGCCGTACCATTGCTCCAGCACCTGGGGCCCCATCGGCTCGCGCAGATAACGGGCGGCGCCGTCGCGCAGGAGTTGCAGGCGCTTTTCCTTGAGGCTGGTGTCATAGCCGGCGAATTCCATCAACGAGCCGATGCGGTAGGCATCTTTGAAAGGACTGATGGCCACCTTCACATCCTGGAAGATCAGCGGGGTGGCAGGGCAGATGGCCGGCTTGGTCATGGTGATCGAGTAGCCCTTGCCCGGCTGGATCGGCACGCTGAAACCGAGGGTCTGGTTGAGGAAGGGCGTCCATGCGCCGGTGGCGACCACAAAGGCGTCGGCAGTCAGGTCGCCCCTGGATGAATGGGCGGCGACCACCTTGCCGTTTTCCTTTTTGAAGCCGGTGATCTTCACCTGTTCCATAATCGTCACTCCCAATCGCAGCAGCGCGGTCCGGTAGCAAGCCATCAATTGGTCCGGTTTCATCTGGGCGTCGCCCTTGAACAGCCAGCCGCCGGCCAAGGTGCCGGGTTTGATGGCGGGTTCGTATTCCCACAGGGCGTCGCCTTGGAGTTTGACCCAGCCGTCCTGGGCGAAGGTGTCTTCCAATTGCGCCACATACTGGCTGTAGTCGTTGAAGCCGGCCTCGGTCTCATTGGTGAAGATGCAACCCTTGTCCTCCCACTGGCAGTCGAGGTTTTCGATGGCCAGGAATTGCTTGTAAAGCGCGGTGGAGCGCTCGATCATCGCTTTGCGGACATGGCCGGCGGGGACGGCTTTTTTGTCGTCGCAGTTGAGCGCAAATTGCGCCAGAAACTTCCACAGTTTGAAATCCAAACGGGGCGCGATGCGAAAGGGCGAGTTGGGCCGCAGCGCGAATTTCAAAGTCTTGGCCACCGCGCCGGGGGTGCACAGCGGCAGCACATGGCTGGGGCTCACATAGCCGCAGTTGGCATGCGAGCAGCCGGAGCCGAAGGCGTTTTGGTCCACCAAGGTGACTTTGACGCCGGCTTTGGCCAAGGCATAAGCGCTGGC
Source organism: uncultured Phycisphaeraceae bacterium (assembly GCA_964628335.1). Classification (GTDB taxonomy): domain Bacteria; phylum Planctomycetota; class Phycisphaerae; order Phycisphaerales; family Phycisphaeraceae; genus CANIYR01. The sequence goes on along the minus strand of CAZVNU010000200.1, from coordinate 2,947 downwards.
CGCGCCGATGATGCCGGCGCCGATGACGAGGGCTGTTCGGGGCGGGGTGTGCGTGGTCATTGGATGCCATTGGCGAAGGGGTCTTGTTCATCAAAGATCGCCGTCACTTCCGCATTCACAAAGGCCGATCCGGTCATGGTCGGGATGATTTTGCCGGCTTCCGGCGCCGGCTGCCATGAGGCCTCGAACAACGAGCCGATCACCGATTGCTGGCGCCAGACTTGGCCGGCTGCCAACTTGCCATCGGCGGCGAGACAGGCGAGTTTGGCGCTGGTGCCGGTGCCGCAGGGTGAGCGGTCGTATTGCGCGCCGGGGCAGAGGACAAAGGAGCGCGAATCGCCTTCAACCGGCGAGGTCGGCGGGCCGAACAGTTCGACATGGTCGATCACGCCGCCGTTCAAATGCGTTGCGCCTTGGATACCCTGTGCATCCAATTGCGCCTGGATCGCCTGCGAGGCGGCCATCAGCGCCGGGATGTTTTTCGCTTCCACGCTCAAGCCGTGATCGCTGACCAAGAAGAACCAGTTGCCACCCCAGGCGATATCACCATGGATTTTTCCCAAGCCCGGCACCTCCACCGGCACTGCCTTCTTGAAGCGGAAGGCGGGGATGTTGGTCAGCGTCACGCGGTGCAAGTCGTCATGCAAGGTGGCGGAAATCGCACCGACCGGCGTCTCAATTTTGATCGTGCCGGGCGCCAGTTGGCCGGCATGGGCCAGCGAGACCAGCAAGCCGATGGTGCCGTGCCCGCACATGCCCAGGTAGCCGGCGTTGTTGAAGAAGATGACGCCGGCTTGGCAAGATTCATCGTGCGGCTCGACCAGCGCCGCGCCGACCATCACTTCACTGCCGCGCGGCTCGTTGCACAGGGCGCTGCGCACCCAGTCGTGACGGTCGCGCAGCAGGGCGAGGCGGTGGGCCACGGGCGAGGTGCCTGAGAACACTTCGTCAGGCAAGCCTGCAATCACCAAGCGCGTGGGTTCGCCGCCGGTGTGGGAGTCGAGGAGTTTGAGTTGGCGCATGGGCGGCCTTTTTACAGGGGGTTTTTCGTCCATTCGCCATCCACCGAGCGCCAGGCGCCGGTGGGGTTGGCGTCTTGCAGGAGGTCCGGCAGGCGGTTTTCGCGCACGGCGTCGTAGGACTGCAATTGCGCGAAGCGGCGCAGCGAGCCGGGCATGCCGACGGCGGAGAAGCCGGGGTGCCAGGCGGCGGGGTAGGGGCCGCCATGGTTCATGGCGGCCGAGACCGCCACGCCGGTGGGCATTTTGTCGTTGAGCAGGCGGCCGACTTTTTGGCGCAGCACCGGTGCGATTTGCGCATAGGCCGCGTCGTCGGCGCCGTCTTTGGCGGAATACACGCCGCCGGTCAGGTTGCCTTCCAGGTGGGTCAGGCAGGCCAGCAATTCAGCTTGGTCGGCGCAAGTGATGACCAGTTGCACATTGCCGAAGGCTTCTTGCTGCAAGCCCTGCGGGTTGGCCAAAAATTGCGCCCCGCTGGCGGTCAGCAGGGTGTTCTGGAAGGCGCAGCGCGGGCCGGCTTCTGCCGCCCCGCCGCACAGCAGTTGCGCCCCGGCGGCGCTCCAGGCCTTGACGCCGGCGGTCAAACCGTCCTGTACGCCGGCGTTGAGCAAAGTACCCGGCGTGGCGGCGTTGAACTTGGCGGCGGCCTCGTCCAAAAACTGTTGCGCCTCCGCCCCGGCGAGGGTGAAGACCATGCCCGGATTGGTGCAGAACTGGCCGGCGGCCATCAGGGCGGAGGTGGCGTATTCCACCGCGATCTCGGCGCCGCGCTCTTGGAGCGCGCCGGGCAAAATCACCACCGGGTTGACGCTGGACATTTCCAGATAAGCCATCTTGCCGGCGCCATCGCAGGCAGCTTTGAGCGCCAGACCTGCTTTGCGCGAGCCGGTGAAGCCCAGGGCCGCCAAGCGCGGGTCGCGCATCAAGCGCAGGCCGTCTTCATGGGAGAATTGGTAGAGCAGCTGCACGCTGCCGGCGGGCAGGCCGGTTTCCTTGGCGGCTTCCAGCGCAAGTTTGGCCAGGGCCAGCGAAGTGCCCGGATGCGAAGGATGGGCTTTGGCGATCACCGGGTTGCCGGCGGCCATGGCCGAGGCGAAATCGCCGCCGGCAATGCCGTTGTAGGCAAAGGGGAAATTGTTGGGGCCAAACACCGCCACCGGACCGATGGAGCCCAGACAGGCGCGCAGGTTGATTTTGGAATCGATCACCGGTTGGGCCCAGTCGCCCGAGCGTGCGGCGGCAGCCGCTTGGCGCAACTGGTTGACGGTGCGCGGGATTTCCACATCCTTCAAGCGCGGGGTGAACGGCAGGCCGGTTTCTTCATGGGCGACCTTGGCCAACGCTTCCGCTTGCGCCTCGATCTTGGCGGCGTAGGCGTCCAAGAAATCGGCGCACACGGCGCGCGGCAGGCGCAGCATGGCGTCATGGGCGGCGACGGCCGCCGTCAGGGCCGCGTCCAGATCGGACCAGGCCGAAACCGGATAGTCGCCGGCCATCGGCGCGCCGGAGCCAGGGTTGATGGCCGTGAAGGAGCCGACCGCAGCGGCAGGGGAAAACGCGTGGTTGAGCAGGATCGGGTTCATGGGCAGGGCCTGTTTGGGAGTGGGGTGGTTATTTCTTTTTCAGCGCGTTCTTGCCGTAATACTTGGCCGGGCACTTGGGCGCGTTCTTGATGCCGTCGTGGATGACCTTGAGCACTTGCTTGCGCTCGGCGCCGGCCAAGGTCAGGCGCGGGGCGCGCACGAACTCGCTGCCAAGGCCCATTTCCTGCACCGCCAGCTTGATGTATTGCACGAATTTGGTGTTGACATCGAGGTCGAGCAGGGGGGTGAACCAGCGGTAGATTTCGCGGGCTTCGTTCCACTTGCCGGCGCGGGTCAGATCCCACAGGTACTGGTTCTGCGCCGGGAAGGCGATGCCGGTGCCGG
>CAZVNU010000199.1:0-4720 GCA_964628335.1 uncultured Phycisphaeraceae bacterium | reverse complement strand
TGATTGTTTTTTGCTGAAATGTTTGCGCCAGATGCAATGAGTAGCGTGATGGTTGATTTTTTCTCATTTCCCCCTAGCAACAGGATGGAGAGTGCGATGAGGGTGGTGGATTTTTTGCTCATGGGCCAATCCTGTTGCTTGATGCCTTCCCAACCAATAAAACGGTTGCCGCTTGGTGTGTGCCACGGCCAGCACGCGCGGGCGGCCGCGCACATTCCGGGAGTAGATTTTGTAGGGCCAGATGCGCAGCGTTTTGGCTCTGATCGGCGGGTGCACTGCGGGAGCTGCTTCTGGATGGGCGCACAGCATGAGCATGGCTTTTTCAAATGCATCCACAAATCGGCGGCCGCGCCCCGGATATTCGGCGTCGTAAATACAGCGCCGCCTGTTCAAGTTCTCGTTCAGCCTGCTTATGCAGGGTATAGGGGGCTTTGCTCATGCCAATTTTGCCCGAATGCGGCGCAGGGCGGCAGTTCCGGAAACTTCTTTGGCTTTGCCCGATTCAATCTCACGGTCGCGGCGCAAGGCTTCATCCGTCCACGCATTTTCAAGTGAGGCGGGCGACAGTGTGCCCAGGCTGGAAACCAAAGCCTGCGCCAACCGCACGCGGTTGCGCGGCGTGAGGTGAAGGGCGGCAGTTTGGAGATGCTGGAGGGTCATGCGGTGATTGTAGCTTTGGAACCAAATTCAGGCCCTTTCCGCCTTGTATTCCCCCGCCACTGAGCCTCCTTGTTCCCATGGATTACCATGCAACCCCACCCCGCCAGCCTTCATTCCCTTTGACTTCCCCCATGCTCCTCCCCGCCCTCATCCAACGCGTCCTCATCCGTGAAACCGACCAGACTTTTCTGGTCGAATTGGCCGAGAAAAACGGCCCGCGCACGCTGCCGATCGTGATCGGGTTTCTGGAGGCGCAGGCCATCATGCGGCGGTTGTCGGGCGAAACGCCGCCGCGGCCGATGACCCATGATTTGTTTGATTCGGCCATGTACGCGCTGGGCGGGGAAGTGCAGGAAGTGGTGGTTGCTTCGGCGGAAAACGGCGTGTTTTTTGCGCGGGTGCTGATCCGCCAGGGCAACCGCGAAATTGATTTGGATGCCCGCCCAAGCGATGCCCTGGCGCTGGCGGCCGGTACGGAAACCCCGATTTTGGTCGAGGATTCGCTGTGGGTTGAGGGTTGAAGGCGCCCGGCAAGGGGGTGGGAGGAATTCATTTTCCCCTTGGTTTGCCGGGACTTGCCGGTGGCGGCGGAAAAAAGAAAAGGGATGCCCGTTTGACAAGGGCTTTGGGGGCTGTACAATGCTCGGCCCTTTTCAGAAACCCCAACAGGTTCTTTCACAATGAACACAGGCAAGATTCGCATTCGGATGGAAGCTTACGACCACCAGGCCCTGGACGCCTCGGCCAAGGAGATCGTGGAGCACGCCAAACGCACCAACGCCACCGTCGCTGGTCCGGTTCCCCTTCCCACGCGCATTGAGCGCTACACCGTGCTGCGTTCGCCGCATGTGGACAAGAAGAGCCGCGAGCAGTTCGAGATCCGCACCCACAAGCGCATCATCGACATCACCAACCCCAACGCCCGCACCGTCGAGGCCCTCAACCGCTTGGTTGTTCCCGCTGGCGTGTTCGTCAAGGTTCAGGCCTGAGCCTGCTTTGGTTTCGGTTCTTTCAAATTTTTCACCACCAGATCAAACGGGTAGGTCCTCCACCAAAACTCCATCGAGTTCGGTGAGACCGCCACACCCAGGAGACTCCCATGAGCAAAGCCCTTCTCGGCAAAAAAATCGGTATGACCCGCCTCTTCACCCCGGCGGGCGCCAGCGTCCCCGTGACGGTGGTCCAGGCCGGCCCTTGCTTCGTGACCCAGGTCAAGACCGCCGATGTGGATGGCTACACCGCCGTCCAAATCGGTTTCGACACCGTCAAGCCCCGCAATTCGACCATTCCGTTGATTGGCCATGATGCCAAGGCCGGCGTGGCGCCCCAACGCTTCCACCGTGAAATCCGCACCGCTGATGTGTCCGCCTACCAGGCCGGCCAGCAGTTGGATACGGGCGTCATGGAAGGCGTTATGTTCGTTGATGTCACCGGCACCAGCAAGGGCAAGGGCTTCGCCGGCGCCATGAAGCGCCACGGCTTCAAAGGCCTGTGCGCTTCGCACGGCACCGAGCGCAAGCACCGTTCGCCCGGTTCCATCGCCGGCCGCGCCAGCAACCGTGGTTGGGGTCCGCCAAAGCGCGGCATCCGCATGCCCGGCCGCATGGGCGGCGTGCAGGTGACCACCCGCAACATCAAGATTTTCGCAATCGACAAAGAGCGCGGCCTGTTGCTGCTCCAGGGCGCGGTGCCCGGCGCCAACAACGGCCTGCTCTTGGTCAAGGAAGCCAAGCGTCTCTGGAAACCCAAGGCCAAACTCGTGGCCGCCCAGGCGAAGTAAGTCGGTGCCGGATCAACCGCCATTCTGAGGATTCAGGATTGCGGCTTTCCGGATGAAACTCCTTCGTCACGACATCTCATTCAGCGCGAACTTCGCGTACTGTCCATCCCACCCGCCTCCTGCCCGGAACCCGTCGAAACGGTGATCCACCGCAGGGTCAGGCCCAACAGGTAAAGCCATGATCTCGATCAGCGTTTACAACACAGCCGGCAAAGAAACCGGCCAAATTCAGGTTGACGAAGCCCTTCTTGGCGGAGAAGTTCGCCATGAGCTGCTCAAGCTGGCGTATGTGCGTTACCACGCCAACATGCGTTCGTACAACAACATGACCAAAACCCGCAGCATGGTCGAAGGTTCGACCCGCAAGCTCTACAAGCAAAAGGGCACGGGCAACGCCCGTCGCGGTGACAAGAAGTCCAACCTCCTGCGCGGCGGCGGCCACGGCAAAGCCAAGGTCGGCCACGATTGGCGCCTCGACATGCCCCGCAAGCAGCGCCAGCTTGCGAACCGCAACGCCATCCTCGCCAAAGCCATTGACGGCGAGATCAAACTGGTCGAGGGCCTGAATTTCGAAAAGCCCAGCACCAAGCAGTTCCAATCGGTCGTCGATGTCCTGGGCGTCGCCAAGTCCTGCCTGTTCGCCATGCAGGACACCCGCACCCCGGCCGGTATTTCGGCCCGCAACCTTGACAACATCAGCGTGACCCAGATCGACCGCCTCAACGCGTTCGACCTGCTGACCCACCGTTACTTTGTGGCCGAAAAAGAAGCCTTCCAGGCCTACATCGACCGCGCTTCCAAAAACGCCTAAGCGTCGCCCCGGCTCCAGCCTGACTTAAGGAGACACCATGTCCCACACCAACAGCATCATCAAACGCCCGATCCAAACCGAAAAGGCAAACTGGCAGGCCACCCACCAGGCCACCGGCGGCCCCAACAAGGGGCAGACCCTCAACCGCTACACCTTTGAAGTGGCCCTGCTTGCTCGTAAGAGCGAAATCAAGGAAGCCATCGAAAAGCAGTACAACGTGAAGGTCGCCAAGGTTCGCACCCAGACCCGCAAGGGCGAGATCCTGCGCACCCGCAACGGCTTCAAGCAGGAAACTGCCTGGAAGCGCGCGCTGGTCGATCTTCAGCCCGAGTTCAAACTCGACTTGTTCTAATTTTTCACCCCGACTCGCGGCAATCCTGCCGCCGTCCCAAGCCTGAGATACTGCCATGGCCATTCGCATCTACAAGCGCACCAGCGCCGGTCGCCGTAACGCCTCGGTGAACACCAACGAGGAAGTCACCAAGACGACTCCCGAGAAGACCCTTCTCGAAAAGAACACCAAGACGGGTGGCCGCAACCACCATGGCGTTCAGACCAACTGGAACCAGGGTGGGGGCGTCAAGCGCCGCTACCGCATCATGGACTGGAAGCGCATCACCGATGACGCCCCAGCCACCGTGATCGGCATCGAGTACGACCCCAACCGCTCGTCGCACATCGCCCTGATCGAGTACGCCGACGGCAAGAAGGCTTACATCGTCGCTCCCGCCGGCTTGACCGACGGCGCCAAGGTGTCTTCCTCGGCCAACCGCATCGACCCTTCCGTGGGCAACGCGATGCCGCTGAAATACATCCCCACCGGCCTCTCGGTGCACTGCATCGAACTCGAGCCCGGCTCCGGCGCCAAGCTCTGCCGTTCGGCCGGCACCTTCGCCCGCCTGACCAACCGTGAAGAAAACTGGGCCACCCTGGTGTTCCCTTCCGGCGAAGTCCGCCAGGTCTCGGTCAACTGCCGCGCCACCATCGGCGTGGTCGGCAACCCGGACCACAACAAAGTGGTGTTGGGCAAGGCCGGCAAGACCCGCCTGCTGGGCATCCGCCCCCGCGTCCGCGGCGTGGCCCGCAACCACCACAACCACCCGACCGGCGGTGGTGACGGCAAGTCCAAGCACAACCGTCAGGGTGCAAGCAAGACCGGCGTGTTGGCCAAGGGTGGCCGCACCCGCAAGCATGGCAAGCCTTCCAACAAGCGCATTGTCCGCCGCCGCGTGTCGAAACGCTACGGCCAGTTGAAGATCAAGTAAAATCTTCGCCCCGTTTGCCAACCCTGTTGGCGCTTCCGTCCTTCTTTCGTTTTCCCTTTCGCTTTTGCGAACCTCCCTTAAGGCTGAATCATGGCCCGTTCCCTGAAAAAAGGCCCCTTCGTCGATTTCAAACTCTACCGCAAGGTGGAAGTCCTGAACCAGAAGAACCGCCGCGACCCCATCAAGACCTGGGCCCGCGCCTGC
>CAZVNU010000198.1:1502-4756 GCA_964628335.1 uncultured Phycisphaeraceae bacterium | reverse complement strand
GTCGTGGTGAAACAGCCACCCACAGACACGCGGACTATTTTTGAAATTGCTCTAACCCGTGGTCCGCAGACCGGCCGCGATGCCCTGCACGCACAGTCGCTGCACTTCGGCGGTGGGCTCCACGCCCCGGCGCAGCAATTCCACCTGGATGAAATTGAGCGAATCCACATAGGGGTTGCGCACCTGGATGGAGCGCTTGAGCCAGGGCACGGCATCGAGCAATTCGGCGCGGCCGGTGATGGCCAGCACCAGTTCCTGGGTGCGGGCGTGCTCGGCCAGCCAGACGCCGATCAGTTTCTTGGCGTCGGCCTGGTCGCCGTCCAGCTCGGCATACAAGGCGGCGATGCCGGCATCGGCCTTGGTCAGGGCCAGTTCCGCGCTTTGGATCAAAATGCGGAAGGGCGGGAACTTCTTGTACATCATCCGCAGCGTGTCGAGGTCCACCGCCTGCAAGCCCGAGCCCAGGCCGAAGAAGGCGGTGAGCATGTGGCGGTTCTGGGTCCAGGCGAAGGTGTAGGGAATGGCACGCAGGTTGGCCAGTTCGCGCTTGCCTTTGCGCCGGCTGGGGCGCGAGCCGATGGGCAGCGATTCGATCACATTGATCGGGGTCGCCTTGTCGAAGTAATCCATGAAGGCCGGATCGTCGCGGAAGGCGCGGTAGGCCGCCTGCGAGGCCGCCGCGGCTTTGTCCATCAGGGCTTCCCACGCCGGCTCGCGCGGGGCCGGCGGTTCGGCCGAGACCAAGAGCGTGGCCCACAGCACCTGCTCGATGTGGCGGGTGGCGATCTCCGGATCGTCGTAGCGTTCGGCCAGCACTTCGCCCTGCTCGGTGATGCGCAGGCGGTGGCCGACGGATTCCGGCGGCAGCGACAGCACGCTTTCGGCGGCCGGGCCGCCGCCGCGGCCCAGGGCCCCGCCCCGGCCGTGGAACAGCACCAGGTCGATGCCGTGGTCCTTGGCCGTCTGCGCCAGGGCTTTTTGGGCGCAGAACAGGTTCCAGTTGCTGGCCAGCATGCCGCCGTCCTTGCAGGAATCGGAGTAGCCGATCATGCAGGTCTGGGTGTTGTCGCAGGCTTTCACATGGGCGGCGTACACCGGGTTGCCGAGGATGGTGGCCATGGTTTCCGGCGCGTTGTCCAGGTCTTCGATGGTTTCGAACAAAGGCACGGCCGGCACTTGCGCCGCCGGGGCCTCGTGCCCCAGGGCGGCGGCCGCCACGCGGGCGATCCACGGGAAGAACAGCACATCGCTGGGCTGATGGGTCATCGAGGCGATGGCCACGCCCAGGGATTCCGGCCCGTAGGAGCGCGCCGCGCGCTCCAGCAGCACGAACAGGTCCAAGGTCTTGCGGGTGTTTTCGCTGAAGCCATCGTGGGCGAGCAGCGGTGCGGCGTCGGTCTTGGCCACCGGGCGCGAGAGGAAGGCCTGCTTGTCCGCTTCCGGAAGACGGCGGTAATCGGCGGTGCCGAGTTGCCCGGCGATTTCATGCACGGTTTCGGACAGGATGCGCGAGTCTTCGCGGATGTCCAGGCGGGCGAAGAACAGGCCGAAGGTCTTGGCGCGGTCGATCCAGTCCTGCAACTTGCCGCCGGCCAGTTCCACATGGCCGTCTTCGCGCAGGCATTTCTGCGCCAATTCCAAGGCGGCCACCAACTCGCGGCTGGAGGCGTAGGCGCCGACGGGGGGGGCTTCGCAGGGATCGGCCTTGGCGCTTTGCTCCAGGCGGTAGCGGATGATGCGCAGGAAGATCTTGTAGCGCTCGCGGGGGGACTCTTCGGCCACGGCGGCGGCCGCTGCGGGGTAGGCGGCCACCGCGCAGGCGATGTCGGCTTCCATCTCCGGATGGCCGTCGTGGCGGTGCAGGGACAGCGACAGCAGGTCGTGCATCTGGTGGCAGTCGTCCAGGTGCAGGCGCACGGCTTCGCGGCGCAGCAGACGCAGGGCCTCGCGGGTGACGGCCGGGGTGACGAAGGGGTTGCCGTCGCGGTCGCCGCCGATCCAGGTGCCGAAGCGCACGAAGGGTGGAATCTCGAATGCATGGCCGGGATAGGCGCGGTCCAGGCAGCGGCGCACCTGGCGGTGCAGGCGGGGGATGGCGTTCCACAACGGGCCGCATACAAACATGTTGCGCTTGGCCTCGTCGAGCACGGTGGGGCGTTCCTGTTGCAGGGTTTCGGTTTCCCACAGGCAGGCCAGTTCGGCGCGCAACTGGCGGGTGAGCACCTCGCGCTCGCGCGGCAGCAGGTCGCTGCGGTCTATTTTCGCCAAGGCTTCGCGCAGGCGGCGCAAGGCATTGCGCACGGTGCGGCGTTTGGCTTCGGTGGGGTGGGCGGTGAACACTAATTCCAGTTCCAATTTGTCCAGATGGGCCTGCACCTGGTCGGCGGACAGGCCGCGCTCCTTGAGCATTTCCAGGGCCGAGCCCAGCGACTGGCCGCGCGGGGCCGGCCAAGTCAGGCGCTCGCGCTGGCGCAGGCGCCGGACGCGGTTGCGGTCCTCGGCCATGTTGGCCAGATCGAAGAAACAGGACATGGCCCGGATCAGGCCGGTCAGGTCGGCGGTGGGGATGGCGGCGATCTTGGCCCGCAAGGCGGCGTCGGCCCCCGTCTCGTCCAGGCGGCGTTTCTTGGTCAGGGCGCGAACTTCCTCCACCAGGTCGAACAGCCCCTCGTCCCCGTAGCGTTTGAGGATGTGCCCCAATTCATTGCCCAACATGCGCACATCGCGGCGCAACAGGGAGTCGTCAACGGGAATGCGGGGAGCGGCGGCGGCGGAAGTGGGGAGGGAAGTCATGAAGCGGGAATTGTAGTTCATGGCTTTTTCAATTTTTTGTTGGCAAAGGGAGAATGGTTAGGTATATTTCTTTTAGATAACTAACTAAATAAACGGAGCGTCCATGCTTTTCCCAAAATCCAAACGCCTTCCCCTGGCCCTGGCCGTCAGCCTGACCTTCGCCTCTTCCGGTTGCGCCTGCTGCCCCAACCGCCATGATTGCGCGGCGGCCGGCGAAGCGGTGGGGCGGGTGGTGTTGATCGTGTTGATTGTGGCGCTGGAAATCGGCCTGCACGGGTGCGGGCATGGGCATTGCCGTTAAATTTTCCCCCACGCCCGTGCCAACCGCCTGATCCCTTCCCGCGCCTGCTCCGGCGAAGTCACGCCATAAGCCAGGCGCAGGGTGTTGGTCGGCACGGTGCGCGTGGCGTCCTGCGGGTGGCAGAAGCAGCCGGGCACATAAATCATTTTTTCCGCCACGG
>CAZVNU010000198.1:0-1492 GCA_964628335.1 uncultured Phycisphaeraceae bacterium | reverse complement strand
GCCGCGCGCCACAACGGGCTGTCGGGGCCGGTGTCGGTGCCTGCCGGCAAAGTCAGCCACACATACATGCCACCCTTGGGGTGCGACCATGAGACGCCGGGGACGCAGGCGAAACTTTCCTGCAGGGCGTCCACCACCGCTTTGCCTTTGGCGGCATAGGCGGCCTTGAGGGTTTGCACATGGCGGTCGAAATCACCGCTTTCCAGCACGCTGGCCAAGAGGAAATGGCACAGGTTGGCCGAGCCGAAATCGTGGCCGCCCTTGGCCTGCTTGACCGGGCCGACCAGATCCTTGGGCAGCAAGCCGTAGCCGGTCTTGATGCCGGGGGCGAAGGGCTTGGAGAAGGTCTGGGCGATGGCGCTGTAATCGCCGTCGGTGTCAAAGGCGCGGAAGGAGGGCGGCGTGGCATCGGCGGCGTTGCTGAATGCCAGTTCGCGGTAGGCGGCGTCTTCCAGAATCAAGATGCGCTGGCCGGCCAGGGCGGAATATTTTTTCACCAGTTCCAAAATGCGCGCTTTGCGACTGGCGCACAGGGTGATGCCGGTGGGGTTCTGGTGATAGGTCACCAGGTAGAGCATTTTGACTTTGGCCAGCTGCCCCTCGCGGTGCAATTGTTCCAGCAAGGCTTCCAGCTTTTCGGGAAGCATGCCGTCTTCATCCATCTCCACCGAGCGCGGCAAAGCGCCAAAGACGGACAGGGCCTGGGTGTAGACGAAATAACTGGGCCAGCAGGTGATCACGATGTCGCCGGGGTTGAGCAGCACTTCGGCCACCAGGTGCAGCAATTGCTGGCTGCCGGTGGTGACCACCACCTCGCTTGGCGAGCAGTTTTCAAGGTCGTGCCCGGCGGCTTGCTCCTGCTTGGCCAAGTGGTTGAAAATGGCCCGACGCAAACGGGGCATGCCTTCGGTGGTGCCGTATTGCAGGGCGGTCGGCCCGCGGTCCTTCAGGATGGCGTCCAGGTGCCGACGGGCCAAAGTCACCGGCAGGGTGTCGTAATCCACCAGGCCGGCCGCCAGTGAGATGATGTGCGGATCGGCGAAGGCCAAGGCAATCAGGTCGTTGATGGGCTGCGGCGAGCCGGCGGAACTGGCAGAAGACAATGCAAAGCGTGGAATGGACATGGCGTGGAAAGGGTAGTCAAGATTTTGGAATGCGGCGTCGCGACGCCGATGAAAAACCCCGCGCTTTCGCACGGGGTATCGAACGGCACTCCTGTCCCCCGAAAGAAGAAGACAGGTGGGTGTCGGGTGCAGTCGGGTTAACGGGTCCGGCAGACGATGGCGCGACCGGTGCAGGTGCGCACAAACCCCATGGCCGGGCCGCCGGCTGCGGGGGCGTCATGCAACACAGTGAGACGGTGCAGGTAATCGGCCAAGTGTTGCGTGGGAAACGCCGCCAAGAAGTGTTCGGGCGCACCGTGGTTGCGGCGGCGGATTTCGTGGATGACATCGTCCTTGCTCATGGCCTGATTCCTTGGCAACCGGGGAGG
>CAZVNU010000197.1:0-4774 GCA_964628335.1 uncultured Phycisphaeraceae bacterium | reverse complement strand
GATCGGGTCGGAGACCTTCATCATGGTGGCCTTCATGTGCAAACTGAACAGCACGCCGCCGGCTTTGGCGTCGGCGATTTGCTCGGCCAGGAAGTTTTCCAAGGCGGCTTTGCCCATCACGGCGGCGTCGATGATTTCGCCATCCTTGAGCGGCTTGGCGGCGCGCAACTCGGTTTGGGCGCCATCGGCGGCGGTGAACACGATCTTGAAGGTGCCGGCCTTGGCCACGGTCACGGATTTTTCGCTGTGGAAGAAGTCGCCGGATTGCATGGTGGCCACATGGCTCTTGCTGGTCTTGCTCCAGGCGCCCATGGAATGCGGGAATTTCTTGGCGTATTCCTTGACCGCCTGCGGCGCGCGCCGGTCGGAGTTGCCTTCGCGCAGCACGGGGTTGACGGCCGAGCCCAGCACTTTGGCGTAGCGGGCTTTGGTCTTGGTTTCGGTTTCGTTGGCCGGATCGGCCGGGTAGTCGGGCAGGTCGTAGCCCTGCGACTGGAGTTCCTTGATGGCGGTCACCAACTGCGGAATCGAGGCGCTGACATTGGGCAGTTTGATGATGTTGGCTTCGGGGGTCTTGGCCAATTCGCCCAGTTCGGCCAGGGCATCGCCCATCTTCTGGTCGGCGCGCAAGCGCTCGGGGAAGGCGGCGATGATGCGGCCGGCCAATGAGATGTCGCGGGGTTCCACTTCGATGCCGGCAAAGGCGGCAAAGGTTTGGACGATCGGCAGCAGCGAACGGGTCGCCAGGGCCGGGGCTTCGTCGGTCAGGGTGTAGATGATGGTGGGTTGGGCCATGGAGGTGTGGGTTTTGAGGTGTATGGGGATGAAGAGTGGGCAGTGATTTTAGCAGGGGGTGGCATAGGCAGGATTCGCTGCGCTGCGCTTGCGGCCGGTAAGGAGTGCTTGTTTCACGGGCTGGCGCCCGGGCCGGTCGAACCTGCGACCTCCGTTGTGGCTGCGCCACAGGAGGCCGCAGGTTTTGTGCCTTGAAGAAACAACAAAAAAACCACTCTTTTAAGAGTGGTTTCAAAGTAGCGGGGGCAGGATTCGAACCTGCGACCTCCGGGTTATGAGCCCGACGAGCTACCAGGCTGCTCTACCCCGCAATCTGGTGGACGGGAATGATAGTGGCCCCCGGCCCTGTCGTCAAACGCTGTCGGTCTTTTGTCTTGCGCCCTTTTATTTTCTTGAAAAGACCGGGAAAATTTTCTTGGAATCCCCCTTGGACAGGCATAGGATGCGGGCCGAACCAAGGATGGTCAACCCCACATTCACTCGTTTCCAGGAATCAAATGGCATCCCCCAAAAAGTCCGCCGCCGAACGCCGTTGTTTTGTGCTTGACACCAATGTGTTGCTTTACAACCCGCGCGCGGTGCATGTGTTTGACGAGCACGACATCGTCATTCCTTTCACGGTGCTTGGCGAGTTGGACAAATTCAAAAAGGAGAATACCGAAATCGGTCGCAATGCCCGCGAGGTGATCCGCGAGCTGGACAAGTTGCGCGTCAAAGGCTCGCTGTCCAGCGGCATCAAGGTCGGCAGCAAGGGCGGCTCGATGCGGGTGGCCTTTGACGAGGGCAAGATGCCCGACTGGGCCGCTGGCGGCAGCCCGGATGACCGCATCATTTCGGTGGCCTACGCGCTCAAGGAGCAGGGCAAGCCGGTGGTGATGATTTCCAAGGACATCAATGTGCGCTTGAAGAGCGATGCGCTGGGCATTCCCACCGAGGATTTTGAAAACCAAAAGGTGGATGCCGACCAGCTTTACACCGGCTTTGCCGAGGTGGTGGTGCCCGGCGCCCTGATCGACCGCATGCACAAGGAAAAGCAGTTGCCCATCGCCGAGCTCAAGAAGTTCAAGCCGCTGGCCAACCAGTTCGTGCTGCTGGTGGACGCGCTGGATCCTTCGCACAAGAGCATGGCCCGCCGCATCGGCGACACCGAATTTTTGATGCCCATCGCAGGCACCCGCAAGGCGGTTTACGGCGTGCTTGGCCGCAACGCCCAGCAGACCATGGCGCTGGATCTGCTGATGGATGACGAAATCAAGCTGGTCACCCTGATCGGCACCGCCGGCAGCGGCAAGACCCTGCTGGCGGTGGCGGCGGCCATGACCAAGACCATGGTCGAGGCCCGTTACGACAAGATTCTGGTGGCCCGCCCGATCATGCCGATGGGGCGCGACATCGGCTACCTGCCCGGCGACAAGGATGAGAAGTTGTCGGTGTGGATGCAGCCCATCTTCGACAACCTGTCCTACCTGATGAGCAACCGCGGTGAGCCGGGCAGCGGCAGCCAGCAGGCCGAAAGTCGGCCCGCCGAGGCCCGCGTCAAGCAGTTGCTGGCCAGCGGACAACTGGTGATGGAGCCGCTGACCTACATCCGTGGCCGCTCGATTCCCCACCAGTTCCTGATCATCGACGAGGCGCAGAACTTGTCGCCGCACGAGGTCAAGACCATCGTCTCGCGCGTGGGCGAGGGCACCAAGATCGTGCTCACCGGCGACATCGACCAGATTGACAACCCGTACCTTGATGCCAGCAGCAACGGTCTGTCGTACACCATCGACCGCATGAAGAACCAGCCCAAGGTCGGTCATGTCACGCTGATCAAGAGCGAGCGCAGCGAACTGGCGTCGTTGGCGGCGGGGTTGTTGTAAGGGAGGGTCGGCTTTAGCCGACCGGAAGCATGAACGACAAGCAAAAAACAACTGGCGGGCGGATGATCTCCGTCAGCCAGTTGTTTTTTTGAGGTTGCAAGGCGCAACTGGTCGGCTAAAGCCGACCCTCCCCAAAAGCCCCCCCCAGACAAAAATTCC
The DNA here is from genome assembly GCA_964628335.1 of uncultured Phycisphaeraceae bacterium. GTDB lineage: Bacteria > Planctomycetota > Phycisphaerae > Phycisphaerales > Phycisphaeraceae > CANIYR01. The sequence goes on along the minus strand of CAZVNU010000197.1, from coordinate 1,955 downwards.
GCATCCCCAACCATTGCCTTTTTTTTAGGCTCTGTCATCATGCCCACCTATGTTCATCGGCATCGACATCGGCACTTCCGGCACCAAAGCCCTCTTGCTCAAAGCGGATGGCGTGGTCGCCGCTTCGGCCACCGCACCCCACCCCTTGTTCACGCCCAAGCCGGGCTGGACCCAGCAGCGGCCCGACGATTGGTTTGGCTCGGCGTGCAAGGCCGTCAAACTTGCGCTTAAAAAGGGCAAGGTCAAGCCCAAGGAAGTGGCCGCCATCGGGTTTTCGGGCCAGATGCACGGCTCGGTGTTTCTGGATGCCAAGTTGCGCCCGGTGCGGCCGGCTTTGCTGTGGAATGACCAGCGCACCGCCGATGACTTGGCGCTGTTTACCGCCGCCTGCGGCGGCCGGGCCGCGCTGGTGGCCAAGGCCGGCAGTCCGGCGCTGACCGGTTTCACCGCGCCCAAAGTGGCCTGGCTCAGGCGCAACGAACCCAAAAATTTCGCCAAGGTGGCCCATGTGGTGTTGCCCAAGGACTATGTGCGTTTGCGCTTCACCGGCGAATTGGCCTGCGATTATTCGGATGCCTCCGGCACCCTGTTCCTTGATGTCACCAAGCGCGCCTGGGATGCCGGTTTGGCCAAGGCGGCGGGGCTGACCTTGGCGCAATTGCCCGGTCTCATGGAATCCAGCACACAGGCCGGCCAATTGAATACCGCGACCGCCAAACTGCTGGGGCTGCCCGCCGGCATTCCGGTGGTGGCCGGCGGCGCCGACAATGCCTGCGGGGCCGTGGGCCTTGGCATCGTCAAAGAAGGCGTGGCGATGGCGTCGCTTGGCACCTCCGGCGTGGTGTTCGCCGCCACCGATTCGGCCAAATTCGATCCAGCTGGCAGCGCCCACACCATGTGTTCGGCGGTGCCCAACGGCTATTGCATTTTTGGTTGCATGTTGTCGGCCGCCGGTTCATTGCAGTGGTACCGCGACAAATTGTTCCCCGGCGTGGCGTTTGACACCCTGATGCAGGAAGCTGAAAAAATTGCGCCAGGCGCACAGGGGGTGTCCTTCCTGCCGTATCTGGCCGGCGAACGCTGCCCGCACCCCGATCCGGCAGCGCGCGGCGCGTTCACCGGTTTGTCGTTGGCCCATGATCGCGGCCACTTGACCCGCGCGGTGGTCGAAGGCGTGACCTTCGGCATGAAAGATGTGCTGGGGGCGTTGCAGGCCGCCGGGGTGTCGTCGAAGAATTTGCGCCTGACCGGCGGCGGCGCCCAAAGCAAATTCTGGCGCCAATTGCAGGCCGACACCTACGGCTTGCCGTGCGAAACCGTGGCCGGGCGCGGCAAAGCCGGCAGCGAAGAAGCCGGCGGCCCGGCCTTTGGTGCGGCTTTGCTGGCCGCCGTGGGGGTGGGCGCCTGGGACAATCTGGAGGCTGCCTGCAAGAAGTCATTGGCCAAGGGCGTGGCGCACAAGCCCAATGCCAAAGCGCATGCCGGATATGGCGCGTCGCACGCCGCATGGCGCAAGTTGTACCCGGCGTTGGCAGGCGTACGAGGCTGATTGACATTCTTTTTCTTCCACTGTTTGAGGAGCCACCATGTCATTGACCCGCCGCACATTGCTCAAAACCGCCGCTGTTTCCGCCGGGGGCGCGGCCCTGGCCTCGGTTGCCGGCCGCTCCTTCGCCACCGCCACCCCGGGCATGCCCTTGCGCGTGCGCGGCGGCCAATTGACCAAACTGCATCTGTTGCACATCGGCATCGGTGGCAGCATCGCGCCGGGTGACCGCGGCCAACTCAAGGGGCACAAAGATGTGGTGTTTTCCGGCCTTTGCGACATTGATGCCAACACCCTGGCCGGCGTGTCCAAGCAGCACCCGGAGGTGTTCACCTGCCAGACGGTCGTGGGCGCGTTCGGATAGGTGCCGTCGCGGAACAGCCGCTGCTCGGCATTCCGGCGTTCGATG
>CAZVNU010000196.1:0-4780 GCA_964628335.1 uncultured Phycisphaeraceae bacterium | reverse complement strand
GCCCCGTTGTTCGTTTGCCCGCCCTGCTTGACGCCGATGCCCTTCACATTGTCCCAATTGCCGTTGGCGTAGGGGCCGCCCCCGCCCATGTTGAAGAGGCGGAGATCGATGTCGTACCACCCTGATTCGGCGATGTTGATGTTGCCGTAGGCTTGGGACGACCAACTGGCGTTGTTGAGGATTTCCTGGCCGTCGATCTTCAGGAAAGCGCCGTCGTCGAAACTCTTCCCGAACGCCCAGAGCCCCTGAGTGAGGTAGATTTTTCCGGTGTAGACGAAAGTGCCGCTGACCTGGTTCTGCGCATGCAACGGCGAAAAATCGGAGGTGTACGCGCCGCCGGAGACGGCGGTGGTGGTGTCCATGCTTCCTCCGCCCAACTTGCTCAACGAGAGGCCCTGCCGTTGGTCAACCGAAAGCGTGCCGCCCGCGAGCGTCACCGCCCCGGTGCCGATGGCGGCGCCGCCACCGATGCGCAAAGTGCCCGTTTCGATGGTGGTGCCGCCGGAATAGGTGTTCAAGCCGGTCAGGGTCAGGGTGGCGTTGCCTTTCTTGACCAGGCCCAGGGCACCGGCGGCGCCGCTGCCGCCGCCGTCGTTGAAGGTGTCCACCAGGGTGCCGCGATAAGTGCCGTGGTTGTTCTGGGTGACGACCAGGTTGGCGGGCGACGCGCCATCCCTGATATTGCTCCCGCGGGCATTGGCGATGATCGCCGAACCGTCGCCGCTGGAGGACAAGTCGCGCACCTGGCGGTCGAACCCGCGGAGGTAGAAGCGCCCGGTGTCGCCGGCCGCCGTGTTGAAGCGCAGCACATTGGCCTGCGCTCCGTCACTTTGCAGCGAGGTGGCGCCCACCACATGCAGGGAGCCGCGCCGGATCTCGATGTCGCCGGAGAAGGTGTTGACGGTGTCGGTCAGGATGCGCCCGCCCAAGGTCAGGACGCGGTTCGAATTGTTCCCGTACAGCGTGATGCCGCCGGCGCCGGTGATGTCGCCGGTGATGGCGGATGTCGCGTCGTTGTTGATGAAATGCTGGCCGGCATCCAACTGCACCTGGGAGCGCAGGGTGGTGTTGGCGGCCAACCGGAGTTCCGGGGCATCCGTGGATCCGGTGATCGAGGACAACCGCAAGGTCCCCAAGGCCAGATTGGCGTCTTCGCTGCCGTGGAGCGTGGAGAAAGCGGGCCGCTTCAAGCCGCCGATTTGCGACAGGTTCCCGAAGGTGAGGGTTCCGTCGGCCACTTGGTAGGTCGTGCCCTCGTCCAGGCGCAACGACGCCTGGCGGTTCCCGCCTTCCGCGTTTTGCCCGACAAAGGTCTGGTCCGCCGTCTGGACGACCAGTCCCCCGTTGACGCTGAGATCTCCGTGCCAGGTGTTCACCCCCCCGAGAACCAGGGTTCCCAAGCCGTCCTTGTTCACATCCTTCCGGGCGGCGAGACCCAGGCTGGCGGTGGTGTCGATGCTCCCCGACACCGTCAAGGTCTTGTCCTTGGACACGGACCAGAACTGGTCCTGGGTGATTTTCACGCCGGATTCGATGGTGGCCGACTCCTCCGCCACGATGCCGCCGTAGGTCAGGGTCAAGAGCCCTCCCTGCAGCGTGTAGTTTCCCGAAGCCACCTTCCTGAAGGCGATGCTGTTGGCCTGGACGCCGGCCTCGGCGATCGTGACCGTACCGGCCGCGCCGCCGGCCCCGAACACGGCGTCTTCGTCCTGGGTCCAGTTCTGGTTGTCGGCCGCCAAGGTGATGTTGCGCCAGTTGTTGCCGCCGCCGGCCGTCCAGGTGCCCGAACCGTCCTGGGCCCCGGAGGTGGTGCCGTTGGCGTCGAATTGCCAGCCGGCCAATTGCGCTCCGGTGAAGGATTGGATCTGCAGGTCGGCCCAATGACCGTTGGCGTCCGTTCCGTTGCCGACATAGGTGATCTGGTACCAGACGGAACGGTAGCGATCCGGATTCTGCGGCCGGTTGGCGATGTCGTCGTAATCGAGCAAATCGGCTTTCGCCCCGGCCACACTGCTGCCGTCGTCCATGTTGCGGGCCGCGCCGTCTTCCAGCACGAACATGTGGTTGGCCACCTCTTTTTCAAGCAGGGTCTGCCCGAGGGTCAGACGCCCCAGGTAAAGGCCATTGAGCTCCACCGCGATGCCCGGCGTCTCGTTGTTGTTCCCGTATCCCGGATACGATTCGGCGCCGCTGCGGTAGAAGAAGTCGAAGCGCTGGGTGTAGTTTTCCCAGTGCCCGGTATCGGTTGAATCGGCGTGGAACGCCTGCCCCTGCCGCGTGAACGAGGCGTTGTAATAGACATCCCGGTAGCCGTGGGCCACGCCGTATTGCACATCGGATCCGGAAGACTTGTTGACCACCACCGGCATGTCCACCATGTCGTCGTACAATTTGATGGAGCCGGTGGTGTCGGGCGCGATGAGTTTGCCGATGTCGGCGAAATGCCCCGATTCCAGCCAACCCAGGCTCTGTTTTTGGCGCGGGGTCATGCCTTGCGCCCAGTTGCCCATCATGCTGTAGGCGCCGCCGTAACCGGACCGCGAAAGGCCCATCGGCGCGTTGATGGGCCCGGCGGCCGCCGGTGCCTCTTTGTAGGTCCGCGTCGCGTGATCGTAGACATACGCTGGAATGTTGCCTGAAGTCCCAAGGGAACTGTAGTGGCCCAGACCAAAGTTGTGCCCGATTTCATGGAGCACGACCCCGGTCCCCTCCGCTTTGTAGTAGCCTGACCACATGTTGCCCGTGCCCGGCCCCCCCACGGCCCCCAGGCCGGAGGCGTAGTAGGAGCCATCGGGATTGATGTTGGGGTTGTCGATCAACCATGAATCCGTGCCCGGCTGGTAGAAATTGAGGTTGAAGCGGTAATCCGCCATGTTGATGCCCAGACTCTCCGCGTAGGCGGCCTGGGCGGTGCCGGAATCCCACAGCCCGCCGCCGGGCTTCGCCGGCAGCGGGACATCCACGATCTTGAACTCGAAATCCATCTTGCCGCCGGACTGGGCGGCGTAATACGCGCGCAGGGAATCCGCATTGCGCGCCAGCAGGTTGTACCAGGTGCCGTCGCTGCCCGCGCCGTCGGTGGCGTTGTACATGTCCGGTGCGGACGCGTCGTGGTAGTAGAAAATCACCGCGAGCTGCCGCCCCTGCGTGCGCGTCGTCGGCGATTGGGGCCCGGCGAAAATGCCATCGGGATCCACCGTGTGCCGGTAGGCATAGGTCCCGTCCGCGCCGGGGGCGCCGGTGGCGACCGTGGGCAGCAGCACCTCCCCCGGCACCGCATGGTCGTGGTCGTGGTCATGGCCGGAAGCCTGCGCCCCGCGCGCCGAACCCATGCACAGCGCCGCGATCATCGCCGCCGGCAGCACCAGGTTCTTCAGGTGCATCCGCTTCAGAACGATTTGATAGGCATCCACCAGCATCTGGTAGGCGCGGGAAGTTTGACCATGCATGGGCTGGATCTCACAAGGGGAATGGGGACCGAATTGGGATGATGCGTGATGCGTGATGCGAGGCGGAAGGGTAAGGCCGAAGCCGGGTCTTGGCCAGTTTTTTTGTCAAAAATTTGGGCTCGACGCAAATCCAACCAGAGGGTTTGACCCGCCCGCCCGCCGCCAACACGCAATCTGTTTTTAAATCCATTACTTATCCAAAACATACAGCCACAAAGAAGGCCCGCCATGCGCCTCCATGTCACACGCATTAGGGCCGTTTCAGCCACCAGCCCTTGCCCGCCAGACCCCGCAGACCTACTCTATCCCCATGAATACCAACACGCTCCATCAAAACGGCCGCTGGCACACACCCTTCCTGCCCGGCTGGAAGCCGGAAGACGGCCCCCACCCCCGCAAACGCCCGCGCGCCTTGTGCTTTGAGGCGCTGTTGGCATTGATGATGTTGCTGATGCTGGCCTGCACGGCAGTGCAGGATCCGTCGGGGAGATGGGAGAAAAGCGGGATGGATCCGAAGTTGGAGGGGAAGTGGGTGGGGGTGGAGGTGGAGAAAAAAGAGAACGATGACAAAGGCAAACACTCGGATACCTTTGAACCATTCATCCTCGCCAAGCAGAAAGGCGGGTATTACTCAATTGAGCGTAAAACCAACACCGACACCGATGCTGCCATCCGGACTTTTTCCCTGAATGAAAAAAACTTCATGCTGCAGGTCGAGATCGATGCCGCTGAAAATGGCTTCAAAAAAGCCGAAGGAAAAAACCGCAGTGGCTCTCTGTGGCTTTATGAGATCGAGGGCGACACTCTAAAATTCAAGATGCTAGACGACAAGGCACTAAACCGAGCAATCAAAGCGGGAACAATCAAGGGCGAAACGCGGGAAGAAGCGAGAAAGAAAAATGGTTCCAAAAATAAAAAATTTGACCCCTCTCTCCCCTCCATCGCCACCCTCGACGATGCCACCTGCGCCGCCTTGGCCGAACTTGCCCAAGATGACAAAGCCTGGAAAGAAGTTTCGCAGTTCAAGCGTGTGAAGGAAGAGGAGAAAAAGGCGGAGAACCCCGCGGGAAAATGACGCCGTCGCCCATTGGCGCGGGCGTCGGGGCGGAGAGCGCCTCCCGGCCGCAGGCGGCGATGACGAACGCGATGCATGCGGCGGCGCCGAAGGCCGCCGTGGTGGGTTTGGGTGTCATGGGGTTCTCCGGGGTGCGCTGGGGTGTTGGGTTGCCGGGTTTCAACTACTTTACCCGCCTTCCCATACCCCCACGGACCAAGGGATGACCGGGGCTGGCGGGCCAACAGCGCACGGGCTTGTTGGAGCGCGGGTGTCC
>CAZVNU010000195.1:188-4899 GCA_964628335.1 uncultured Phycisphaeraceae bacterium | reverse complement strand
CGTTGTCGGCCCCGATGGGGTTCTGACCGTCTTGGACTTCAAGACCAGCAAAAGCCGCTGGAACCCCGGCTCGGTCGCCGAGCACGCCGACCAGTTGCTGCTCTACCGGCTGCTGGCCTTGCACAAGAACCCCCAGGAGCAGGTGCGCCTGAAGTTCGCGGTCGTCACCAAGGCCGTTACGCCGGTCGTGCAGGATCTGGAGGTCCAGTACGACCCCACAACCGCCAGCCGGGTGATCGACACCATGCGGCCCGTCTGGTCCGCCATGAAAGCCCAGGCGTTCTTCCCCGCACCCTCGGCCATGAACTGCAACGGCTGCCAATTTGCCTACCTGTGCCCGGCCTACCGGGGATCCGGCGGAGAGGAAGGTGAGTCATGATCACCGCCCCCCTCCCCGAAAAAGTGCTGGACCCCGCCACCAGCGCCCGGATCCTGCGGGCCCTGATCCAAGAGCGCTGGCAGGAGGAGTTCTATGTGCTGGCGCTGGACACCAAGCACCACATCCTGGGCAGCAAGATGATCAGCAGAGGCACTGTGGATCGCTGTGGAGTCCATCCCCGTGACATCTTCCGCTTCCTGCTTCTGGCTGGGCCCACCAGCAAGTTCATCGTCGGCCACAACCACCCCAGTGGTGATTGCACCCCTTCCGCCGCCGATCTGGATGTCACCCGCCAACTCATGGAGTCCGCCCGCCTGATGGGCATCCCGCTGATGGACCATGTGATCATCAGCACGGCAGACCACAACCCCGGGGCGTTTCACACCATGCGGGAGACTCGCCCGGACCTGTTTCCCTGCTGACCCCCTGCCGCCGGCACCTGCCGACGGTTTTTTCATCCCCCTTATTGGAGACCCTCATGACATCTCATTCCATTTCTGAGCTGGCGGACGGCCTGCGCTCGGTCAACGCCTGCATGGCCAAGGACAACAGCCGGTATGCCATCAGCGGCGTGCTGGCCGAACCGCATGCCGATGGCCTGCGGCTGGTAGCCACCGACGGCCACTGTCTGGCGATCGCCCGGGTGCCGGGCCTGCACCCCGAAGGCTTGACCCAACCGGCCATCCTCTCGGCGGTGGCAGTCAAGGCCATGACCGGCCGGGCCAAGTCCATGGCGATCGACATCCAGATCACCGACAGTGGCGTGACGGTCAAGACCCAGGCCGGAACCCTGCAGTTCGAGCATATTGAAGGCCGGTTCCCACCCTACCGGGATGTCATTCCCAGCCAAGTCGCTGCCCACGCCGTGGTGCCGCCGCTGAGCCCCAAGTTGTTGGCCTCCGCCACCGCCTGGGCGTCTGACCAGGGGTTCAAGTTGTTCGCCACCCACCCCTCCAGCAAGGGGCGGGCGGTGCTGGCGATCTCGCCGAACCACCCCAACTGGCTGCTGGTCATCATGCCGGTCAATGTTCAAGACGCCGGCGTCTGGACTGCCAAGGACGGCGAGGCTTACCAGGCACTGCTGGACAAGACCATGACGGTGTTGGAGCCGGAGCCTGCAACCGAAGCCGCCGAAGTGGCGGGGACGGTGGGCACGCCAGCCGTGCGCAAGGCTGCCTGATCGTCTCTCACGGATTCACTTTTTGCCGACGCCGGGTCGTTCCCGGCGCCGGCTTTTTCATGGGCTGGGGGTGTTCCCCGGCCCGCTCTTTCACAAGTTGTTGTTCCATCCATTCTCTTAAGGAGACCCCATGCGTTCCATCATTCCCGCCCGTTATTGCAATGCCGGTGACCTCGCTTCGTTCGGCATCCACCCGATAGACACGGCCTTCGACCCCTGCGATTCCATGATCGGCGAGCCCGACCTCTCGGACACCGTAGATGTCAATGAACTGGAGGCGATCAACAGGTCGCTTTCCGCCCACGCCGAGGAGGTCGACGAGGTGCTGCCCCGGCGGTCGTATGTGTTGGCCGACTACCTGCCGTCACCGACCAAGCCGGCGCCGCCGGCCTTGGCGTTATCCCGCCGCCTGGCCGCCTGATAGCCATCCCCTCGGAGCAGCGGCGGGAGACCGCGGCTGCTCCTTTCCGTCAATGTTCATTCATCCCCCTTTACCGGAGCACCCCTTGCCGCATCCCCCGTCTCACCCCTGGACCCGCAACAAGCTGGTCATCTCCGGCCCGCCCCATGAGCTGGCGCGGTTCCGTCGGCTGTTCGAGAAGTCCCGGCTGTTCTTGGACTTCGGCGCCGTTTACCCCGAAAGCCCGTATTCGTTCTCGTTCCGCGAGGTACTGACCTGGCGCGAGAAGCATTGGGGCTGGTCTGGGGTGCTGTACCTGCGGTTCCCCCAGCCGGGGGACACCGAGTTGGCGTATTCGTTCGTCACCCGCCCAGGCCCGCCGATCGGCTGGATCAAGGGTGCCGCCCGGATGTTCCCGGAGCTGGAATTCGCGCTGACCCACACGACCGGGCAGGCCAGTCAGACGGAGGTGATCCTGCCGGCGACCCGCCGGTTGGCCCTGGCCGCCTGACTCGCCGCCGCTGTGGAAAACAATTCTCTCTTTCAAATTGAAGCGCTGCCTGCTAAAACGCCACCGCATGGCTGGGTTCCCGGCCAACCTCAACCCTCCATTGGAGATCCCTGTCATGGCCAAGGCAAAGAAGAAGGTCGTTAAGAAGGCAGCCAAGAAAGTCGTCAAGAAAGTTGCCAAGAAAGCAGTGAAAAAAGTGGTGAAGAAGGCGGCTGCCAAGGCCGCGCCGAAAAAGGCTTCCCCTAAAAAGAAGGCGATCAAAAAAGCCTTCAAGAAAGCGGCCGCATCCGCCGCCCCGATCATGGGCACGCTGGTGTCCGACGTGGCCGCCGCCATCGTCAAATAAGCGTACTGATTGATCTACCAAAAACCCCGGCCTGTCCGGAGTTTTCTTTTGCTGGCCCGTGCCGTGTGGCGCGGGCTTTTTCATTCCCCTGCCTGAAAGGACTCCTTATGAGCAAGCGACGAAAACCGCCAAAGGCACCACCAATGGATTACCTCAAGGTGCTGCAAGACTGGGTGGACACCCTCCGCCACGACTCCGACGACCCGCAGGCGGAGGCCAAACGGTTCTGCCTGTCGGTCAAGGCGGTGGATGACTATCTGGAGGATTCGGAATCTTCGGACTTCGAGTCCCATTGCCTGAATGAAGTGCCAATGGAGCCGGCCGACGGCTACTCCTCCCAAGATGTCATGGCCCAGACCAAGCAGGTGGTCGACCTGATCAACGATGGCAACCTCGGCGACGAGTACGACCAACTGCGCGACCTGGCCTGCAAGACCAACGGGCACATCTACTGCGACGCCCAGCGACTGGCCACGCTGGCAACCTTCATCCGCCACTGTGAAAGCGAGACCCCATGAACAGTCACATGACTTCCCTCCCGATGGACCTGGCCAACTGGGCCCATGTCCCCCGACGAGGCCCACGGCACCAGCAGTTGCTCGACCTCGCGCAGGGCTCCCCTGGCAGGATCTTCGCCGCCGTCGATGCGGCCGAAGGCCTGCACGACTATGTGGAGCGCCTGACCAGCCTGCCGCCCATGCCGGTCGAAGACCTGCTGCCGCAGATGAGCGCGCCGCCGCCGGCGACCCGCTGGCTCCACTACTTCAAGCACTGGGTTCTGCGCTCTCAGGTGAAGGACGGCGTGCTGCGCGCGTCCCGGATCAAGATCGCCCTCCACGGCAACCCTTGGAGGGACGCGGCGGAGAAGCAGGTGCTCTTGGCCGACATCCCGCCCTCCATGGACTGGACGGCCAGGAAGGAGGCGGCATGAAGCGCACCCCCCATTGCCGGATGGACGACCACCCGTTCGACCTTCTCGACAACGACTGGTGGCTGGCTCCGAACGCCACCCCGGAAGATGCCGCCGCCTGGGTTGCCCGGGCGGTGGATCGCCTTGGAGCCGGGTACCACGCCGACACGCCGGCCAAGGACTACGGGAAGATGCTTGAGGATGCCCGCGACCGTGCGTGCTATGACCTGGCGCTCGCCCTGGCTCACGCCATCCTGGATGACCGGATCCATGAAGTCGGGCTCCGGGAATTCCAGCGCCGAGGCTGGGCACCGCCGGCGCCGGTCAAGCCCCATGAACTGGTTCCCGGCAAGCTGTTCCTAAAACTGTTCCATGGCCGGGACCGGATGGACCAGAAGATGGAGGACTGGGGCTTTGATGGACCGACCTTCGGCCCCCTCCAATATGCCCACATGACCTACGGCTGCGACCTGAAAGTGGCGCTTGAAGGCAGTGCGGATGCGGACTTCACGCTGACTCTGACCGAGGGGCTGGTGGCTCACGCCGGCAAGTTCTACGGCGATTGGAGCGTGTTTGTTGCGACGCCCGAGATGGTCAAGAACCCGCGAGAGAACGCACGATCCGTCGTCGGCCTGATGGCCGATCTGTCCGACGCTTGCGATTCCCTTGACGATCTTGGCCGTTGCAGTGGCCAGGACGACCGCCATGAATGCCTGCTTGATGCGCTGGAGCGGATCGCCAAGACCATGGAAGCCCTGCTCAATCTCGGCGTCCCCATGACCGCCATCGCCGACGATGTGCATGAAGCGGAAGACGCCTACAACGGGCACTATGGCGAGCTGACCGACACGACCCTGACGGCTACCCAAGAGCAGCGGCTTCAAGCCCTGCCCTATCGGTTCGATGCGATCGACACGCTGAACCACAGGCGCTAAACCCCTATCGCCCAGGAACCCTGCTTGATGCAGTCCAAGCCAGTGAGGCC
>CAZVNU010000195.1:0-178 GCA_964628335.1 uncultured Phycisphaeraceae bacterium | reverse complement strand
GCCGACGCATTTCCTGACCAACGGATGACCGACCACACCACCAACCGGAGCCAACGCTCTGGTCTTTTTCTTCACCACCCACCGGGCCTCGCGCTCAGGAGTTACAACCGATGCATACCGATTAGGGCCTGCGACAAAATAACTACGACAGTTTCGCCATCTTGACGCGGGGGCGGAT
>CAZVNU010000194.1:3606-4962 GCA_964628335.1 uncultured Phycisphaeraceae bacterium | reverse complement strand
TTCGCCGCCAAGCTCACCGCCTACTTCGAAGGCTCCGGCAAGTCCGTGCGCGACGCCATCGCCGCCAAGCAGGACATCTCGGCCGATATCGAGAAGGATCTGCGCGCCGGCATCGAAGCCTTCAAGGCCGGCTACGGCGCCTGAGTGGGAATGAATGACTGAATCAAAACACCCCGCGCCGGCGGGGTGTTTTTTGTGTGGGGGCAAAACATCCAGGGGGTCGCCGCTGCGTTTATTTCACCAGCGCTTCCCGTGCTTGCTCCGCCACTTTTGCCGCCGTTTCCGCATCAGCCGCCAGCACCGTCAAATGGCCCATTTTGCGGCCTTTTCTGGCTTCGGTTTTGCCGTACAGATGAACGGAGACGCCGGGCAGGGCTTCTGCGGCGGCCCAGTTGGGCTCGCCGGAAGGCGCGGCTTCCCACACATCGCCGAGCAGATTGCTCATGGCCGATGGCGAGACCAAGCCTGGTTCCGCCGGCGCATGGCCGCACAGGGTCAGCACCTGCTGGTGGAACTGGCTGCGCTTGAAGGCATTGATGGTCAGGTGGCCGGAGTTGTGCGGGCGCGGGGCCATTTCGTTGGCCAGCACTTGGCCGTCGGCCATCACGAACAGTTCCACGCACAACACGCCCACCACATCCAGCGCCGTCATCAGTTTTTCGGCCAGCGCCACCGCCTTGGCGGCGGAAGTCGCGGACACCCCGGGCGCCGGATAAATCGACAGATCCAGGATGTGGTGGGCGTGGCGGTTGAGGATCGGGCCGTAGCATTGCACCTGGCCGTTGACCCCGCGCGCGGCAATCACCGAGACTTCTTCGACAAAGGGCACGAAGGCTTCCAGGACGCATTCAACCCCGCCGAGTTTTCGCCAGGCTTGGCGCACCGCCTCGGCGCCGCCTGCGTGGATGGTTTGCTGGCCCTTGCCGTCGTAGCCGCCGCCGGCGGTTTTCATGACCGCCGGCAGGCCGCAGGCGGCCAGCGCCGCGTCGATGTCGGCATGGGTTTGGATGGGGGCCCACTTGCCGCAGGGGATGCCGGTTTTGGCGAAAAACGATTTTTCGCGCAGGCGGTTTTGGCACACATGCAAAACCTGCGCCCCCGGCCGCACCGGCGCGTGTTTGAGGCAGGCGGCGGCGGTGGCGGCGGGCACGTTTTCAAATTCATACGACACCGCGCCGACCGAGGCGGCGAAGCGCTCCAGGGCGGCGAAATCGTCGTAAGCGGCGATGGTTTTGGCGTCGGCAATCAGGCAGGCCGGCTCGCCGTCGGTGGGCGAAAACACATGCACTTGGTAGCCGAGCTCATGGGCCGCTTCGACAAACATCCGCCCCAGCTGGCCGCCGCCGAGCATGCCAA
>CAZVNU010000194.1:0-3596 GCA_964628335.1 uncultured Phycisphaeraceae bacterium | reverse complement strand
GGGGGGTGGTCATCGGGAGGGGGATTCTAGCGGCCTTATTTGGCCGGATACATCGTCACCACTTCGGCATCGGTGATGGCCACCTGCGCCGACTGGTCGGCGCGGAAGGCATCCAGGCGCGCGGCCAACGCCTCATCCGAAAGCGCCAGAATCTGCGCCGCCAGCAAGCCGGCATTGGTCGCCCCGCCTTTGCCGATGCCCACGGTGGCCACCGCCACCCCGCCGGGCATTTGCACGGTGGAGAGCAGGGCGTCGAGTCCGTTGAGGTGGCCACCCTCGACCGGAATGCCGATCACCGGCAAGGCGGTGTGGCTGGCGGCCATGCCGGCCAGGTGGGCGGCCCCGCCGGCGGCGGCGATGATGACCTTGATGCCGTTGGCGCGCGCATTGACGGCGAAGTCGCGCACCGCATCCGGGGTGCGGTGGGCCGAGGTGACGCGCACGGAAACCGGGACGCCCAGCTTGCCCAGCATGTCAATGGCCGACTGGATCTTGGGAAGGTCGTTTTTGCTGCCCATGATGACGGCAACTTGGATGGGGCTGGGCATGGGCGGGGACCGGTTGAGGGGCGGGAAGGAAAGGGGCAGGGGCGGATATTACGCCATTTTCCGGTGAATCATCCCACGCATGGCGGCAGTTTGGCGAGGGTTGGGCCAAAAAGGAACGGGCCGGTTTGGGCTGGTTTTTGCGGGGTGCCGTATTCTCTCCCGCATGCGCATCTTTTTGTGTCTGCTTTCGGTCCTTTGCTTCGCTGCCTGCGTGGAGGCACCGCATGCGTCGCCCAAGGCTTGGTCGTCGCGCGTGGAGCAGGGCCGCCATCTGTTTGCCACCCGTTGCGCAACCTGCCACGGCCTGCCCGACCCGGCCCAATGCAACGCCGCCACCATGGACAGCATGTCGCCGCCAGCCGGGCTGACGGTCCAAGAGCGGGCGTTGGTGGAGGCCTATCTGGCCAGCGCCAGGAAATAAGCATGCAGATTCTCATGCCACGCGTTGCGTTGATGCTCACCGGCTCCCTGTGCATGGAGGCTTGGCTTGGGCGAGGCTCTGCCTCGCGCTCCGAAGTCGTACCGCGCCTTGCAAATCCTGCCAGGGCAGGCTTTGTGAGCCAGCGGGGTTCCGCTTCGCGGGATCCCGCTTTCAAGCCGCTATTCGCGTCTTGTGGCCGTGCTTTGCGCGTCCAAGGCTCGATAACACGAAAAAACCGGCCTTGAGGCCGGTTTTTTCGTGTTATCGAGCCAGCGGGATTTGAACCCACGACCTTCACACCCCCAGTGTGACGCGCTACCAAGCTGCGCTATGGCTCGTTTTCTCGTTTTGAGAAGGGCGGAGATTCTAGTGCGTTGCCGCCCTTCCCGCAAACGCTTGGCTCGAATCTTTTTCGTACCATCCCCATCCTTATGAAAATCAGCCTGAATTGGGTCAATCGCTATCTCGCCCGCCCCGTCACCGAGGCGGAGTTCTCGGCCATTTTGCCGCCATCGGGCTTTCCGGTCGAGGGCTGCGACCCGCAGGCCGACGGCGACTTCAAGCTGGAGGTGGAAGTCACCAGCAACCGGCCCGACATGCTTTGCCATATCGGCGTGGCCCGTGAGCTTTCGGCCAAGAGCGGCATTGCGCTCAAATTGCCGGCGTTTGCAGTGCCGGCGGCGACCGCGGCGCCGGTGGCATCGGTGGCCAAGGTGGCGGTTCAAACCGGCGAATGCGCGCTGTACACCGCCCGCGTGATCAAGGGCGTCAAAGTCGGCCCGTCGCCGGCCTGGCTCAAAACCGCGCTGGAAAACATCGGCTTGCGCAGTATTTCCAATGTGGTGGATGTCACCAATTTCGTGATGTTTGAAACCGGTCAACCGCTGCATGCCTTTGACCTGGCCAAACTGGCCGGCGGGCAGGTGGTGGTGCGCGAAGCCAAGCCCGAGGGCGAAGATTTCCTGGCCATTGACGGCTCCAAGCACAGCTTGAAGGCGCCGATGCTGGTCATCGCCGATGCCAATCAGCCGGTGGCGATTGCCGGGGTGATGGGGGGCAAGGACAGCGAAGTGACCGACGCCACCACCGACATTCTGCTGGAATCGGCCTTGTTCGAGCCGCTGTCGGTGCGCCGCACCAGCCGTCAATTGCGCATGGGCAGTGATTCGTCCTACCGCTTCGAGCGTTGCCCTGATCCGGCCGGCGTGGAGCGTGCCAGCCGGCGCGCGGCGGCATTGATCCTGGAAGTGGCGGGTGGGTCCTTGCATGAAGGCCTGATTCGCGTGGGCGCCGCCGATCCCGCAGATGCCGTGGTGGCGCTGCGCCCGCAAAAAACCCGCGATTTACTGGGTTTGGAGGTTTCAGACGCCGAGCAGAAGCAAGTGTTGGAATCGCTCGGTTTGGCCGTCACGGTGGCCGCCGATGCTCTTCGGGTTGCCGTGCCCAGCCGCCGCGCCGACTTGTCGCGCGAGGTGGATTTGATCGAAGAGGTGGCCCGTCTGGTCGGCATGGACCGCATTCCGGAACTGCCCACCTTGCCCATCAAAGTGCGCGCCACCCAGCCCAAGGTCGAAGCCCGCCGCCTGATTGGCGCCGTGCTGGCGGCGCATGGCTTTCATGAAACCATCACGCCATCGTTGGTGCCGGAAAAAGCAGCCAAGGCTTTTTCCGGCAAGGTCGCCTCGCTGCACGGTGACAAAGGCGCCCGCAAAGAGGGCGGCCAATTGCGCTCCAGCGTGCTGGCCGGCCTGATGGCCTGCCGCAAGTTGAATGCTGATGCCGGCAACAGCGAAGTGAAGTTGTTTGAGTTGGCGGCTTGCTGGGAGCAGGCCGGCGCCGGTGTTGCCGAGCGCCGCAGTTTGGCCTTGTTGGCCGACGGCGGGCCGGATGTGCAGCTGGCTTTGCGCGAATTGCGCGCGGTGGTCGAAGCCTTGGTGGAGGCTTTGGCCGGCGCCCCGGCCCGCGCCCGTTTGCAAGTCAAACCCATTGCCGGCGACCCGCAAGCCCCGCAGGCCCCGCAGGCGGGCATGTTGCTCGACGGTGCGCCGCTGGGTACCTTTGGCGTGGTGGCGCCTGCCGTGCGCAAAGCCTTTGAATTGCCCGGCGCCTTGCTGTTTGCCGATCTGCACGCCGAGGCCTTGCTGGCGCTCTACCCGCCCACCCGCGCCAGCGGCGCTTTGCCGCGCTTCCCGGCCATTGACCGCGATTTGTCGGTGGTGTGCGACGAAGCGCTGCATTTTGAGACCCTTGCCGGCGCGGTGCGGCAGGCCAACCCCGCCTTGCTTGAAGATGTTTCATTCATCACCACTTACCGCAACGCCAAGGCTGGCGCCTTCCCCGGTCCTGGCAAAAAGAGCGTGTCTTTGCGCATGCAATTCCGCGACCCCGAGCGCACCTTGCGCCACGAAGAAGTGGACGGCCAAGTGGCGCATGTGGTGGCGCAGTTGAAAGCGGTGGGGGCCGAGCTGCGGGGGTGATAAGCACATCTTTTCCAGAATTTTGACCAAGGGGTTTGACAAAGGAATTAACCCGCCCTACAATGCCCCTCCCCAGTGTGGCAACGCGCCGGGCAACCAGGTCTTTGACAAGTGAACAGTTGGAGAGTGCGAGAATGTGCCTCTACCGAT
>CAZVNU010000193.1:0-4982 GCA_964628335.1 uncultured Phycisphaeraceae bacterium | reverse complement strand
CGGTTGCGCGTCCCCTCCCTGACGGTCGGGGTTCCTTTTCAAAGGGATGACGCGCATGACCCGCCAGCCCTGGCACTTTCCTGCAATCCCTTGACAATGGTTTCTCTTTTAGATACCATCAGCCCATGATCGTCTCGTTCGCTTGCTCCGACACCGAAGCCTTGTTCAACGAGACGCCCAAGCGGGACAAACCCGTGGCGCGCCCACTCCAGCGGGCGGCTTTGGCAAAACTGGTCATGCTGGATGCCGCCCACGAGATTGCCGACTTGCGCAACCCTCCGGGCAACCGACTTGAGGCACTCAAAGGCAACCGCGCCGGCCAGCACAGCATCCGCATCAACGACCAATACCGCATTTGCTTTGTTTGGGGCCACGAAGGCGCCCACGAGGTTGAAATCACCGACTACCACTGAGCGAGGAAAACATGCGCACCAAAACCACCCTATCCCCCATCCATCCCGGTGAAATCCTGCTGACGGAGTTCATGGCGCCCTATGGCTTGTCCGCCTACAAGCTGGCCAAGCACCTGGAAGTGCCCATCACCCGCGTGACGCGCCTGATCAACGGACAGATGGGCGTCACCGCCGACACCGCTTCGCGCCTGGGCGCGCTGTTCGGCATGACGGCGCAATTCTGGATCAACCTGCAGGCGCGCTACGACGCGCGCATCGCTTTGCGCGAGGCGGATGCGAAGACCATGCGGCGGATTGAAGGACACCGGAAAGAGTTGGCATTGGTGGCGGCGTGAGGGAAGCCATTCACCCTATCATCCCGCCCTCCCAATGCACTTCCGCGCTGACCCGCCCGTTGAAATCATTGACGATCGCCTTGCCCACCATGTCCAGCGTGGTGCCGACCACGGCGCCGGCCAGCTGTTCGGCGGCGCCCCAGGCTTTGACCGCCACTTGGGCGCCGTCGGCCTCCAGGCGCAAGTTCAGGTGTCTGCCGCCCTGGCCAAGCGGGCGCACTTCACGCACTTTGGCACGCAGGCGCACGCGCGGGGTGGGGTTGCCGATGCCGAAGGGCGCCAATTGCGCGATCTGGGTGAACACCTCCAGGGTGCAATCGCCAGGGTGCACTTCCAGGTCATAGATCAGTTTTTTGCACAGGTCTTCGGCGGCCAAATCCGCCGCCACCCGCTTGGACAGCGCGGCGCGCAAGGCGTCCAACGCGCCGGCTTTGATGGTGCCGCCGGCGGCCATGGCGTGGCCGCCGAAATCCAAGTGCTCGCCGCAATCGCCAAACGCCGCGTGCAGATTCACCCCCGACACGCTCCTGGCTGAAAACTTCACGCTGCCATCCGGATTGATGCAACCCACCAGCGCCGGGCGGTGGAATTTTTCCACCAGCTTGCTGGCCACGATGCCCACCACCCCGCTGTGCCAGCCGGTGCCGGTGTCGCCGTGGTCGCAGGCCGGCATGGCCACCACGATGGCGCGGTGCTGCGGGCCATCCCAGCCATTGCTTCGCACCAGCGCCTCGGCTTCGGCCTCGATGCGTTTTTGCACGGCTTTGCGTTCCTCGTTGTGTTCGGCCAGCACCTGCGCCAATTCGGTGGCGCGCGCGCCCCTGGCCGAGGTGAACAATTCCACCGCCTCACGCGCGTGGCCCATGCGGCCCACGGCGTTGATCTGCGGGGCCAGGGTGAAGCCGACCTTCACATCGTCAATCTGCTTGTTCTCCAAACGGGTGGCGCCCACCAGCGCGCGCAAGCCCTCCAGGTGCGGCGCGCCGGCCGGGGCGGCCGACAGGCGGCGCAGGCCGAAACTCACCAGCACCCGGTTTTCGCCCAGCATTTCACCCACATCGGCGATGGTGCCAAGCGCCACCAACGCCAGCAGATCCACCAGCAGATGGCTCCACACGGCGGGCAGTTTGCCGGAACCGCACCACGCCTTGGCGAAGGCCCACGCCAGTTTGTAGGCCACCCCCACCCCGCACAGGCGCGGATCCGCCTTGGAACCGGGCAGACCGGGGTGGACGATGGCATCGGCGTCGGGGAGCGCGCCGTCCGCGGACATCTGGTGGTGGTCGGTGATGATGATGGCGGCCCCGGCCGCCTTGGCCGCCGCCACCGGGCCGACGGCGGTGATGCCGCAATCCACCGAAACGATGAGCGGCGCCCCGGCGCCGTGGAGCGCCAACAACGCCTCCGCGTTCAGGCCGTACCCCTCGGCGAACCGGTCCGGCACATAGGTCGCGACCCGCGCCCCGGCCAATGCCAGCACATGGAACAGCACCGCGCTGGCGGTGACGCCGTCCACATCGTAATCACCGTAAATGACGATCGGCCGCTTGGCGTTCACCGCCGCCACCAACAGGGCCGCCGCCGCCGCGCATCCCGGCACTTGCTCCGGGTCGGCCAACTGGGTCAACTTCGGATTCAAAAAAGCCCGCGCCTCTTCTGCGGTGCGAAACCCCCGGTTGGCCAGCAAACGGGCCAACACAGGGTGGAAATCGGGCAACAACGCGCCATTCTCGGGGGGCTGGCGTTCAATCCAACGAAGGGTGGAGGCATCGGTCATTCGGTGGATTCTAGGGGTGGCAAAGTCCCCACCCCGCACCCGCCCGCCCTCTTGGAAAAATTTATCCCCCTGTAATACAACTCCGGCCTGCGCCGTCTTAGCAGTTTCCCACTCACCCCTTTTACACACCCCATGACCCACCTCCCCCATCGCCTGCTCTCAGCCGCCTTGCTCCTGCTGCCGCTGGCCGCCTGTGCCGCCGCCCCCGCCCAACCCTTGGTGCGCCGTGAAACCCCCGCCAACAGCCCGGTGCTGGCCGAGCGCGGCGAAACCGCCGAGCAACATGACGAGCGCATGGCCTGGTTCCGCGACGCGCGCTTCGGCATGTTCATCCACTGGGGACTCTACGCCCAAGCCGGCGGGATGTGGAACGGCAAGCCGGCCGGCGGCGCCTATGGCGAGTGGATCATGTGCCGCGCCGGCATCAAGATCGCCGACTACGCCGCGCTGGCCAAAGACTTCAACCCCAAAAACTACGACGCCGAAAAATGGGTGCTGGCCGCCAAGAACGCCGGCATGAAATACATCGTCATCACCGCCAAGCACCACGAGGGCTTCGCGATGTTCAAGTCGGCCGCCAGCCCCTTCAACATCGTGGACGCCACGCCCTTCGGCCAAACCACCGGCCGCGACCCGCTCAAGGAATTGGCCGCCGCCTGCAAAAAGCACGGCATGAAACTGGGCTTCTACTACTCGCAGGACCTGGACTGGCACCACCCCGGCGGCGGCGACGAAGGCAGGGGCTGGGATCCGGCGCACAAGGGCGATCCCGACGCGTACGTCGACGGCATCGTCATTCCGCAGCTGAAGGAAATCCTGACAAACTACGGCAAGATCGACATCCTGTGGTTCGACATGCCGCGCCGGACCATCACCAAGCCGCGGGCCGACCGCATCATGCAAGCGGTGCTGGCCTGCAACCCGGACATCCTGGTCAACAACCGCCTGGGCGGCGGCTACCACGGCGACACCGAAACCCCCGAGCAGTTCATCCCCCCCACGGGCTTCCCCGGCCGCGACTGGGAAACCTGCATGACCATGAACGACACCTGGGGCTACAAGAAGAACGACCACGCCTGGAAGTCCGCGCAAAGCATGGTGCGCATGCTCTGCGACATCTCCAGCAAGGGCGGCAACTACCTGCTCAATGTCGGCCCCAACGAACTGGGCGAAATCCCCGCGCCCTCGCTGGAGCGCCTGAAGGAAGTCGGCGCATGGACCAAGGTCAACGGCGAAGCGCTGTATGGCACCTCGGCCAGCCCCTTTCCCAACGCCCTGCCGTGGGGCCGGGTGACGGTGCGCGGCAACAAGCTTTATCTGATGGTGTTTGACGCGCCCAAAGACGGCGTGCTGACGCTGCCGGGCCTGGAAACCCAAGTGAAGTCGGCATCCTTCCTCGCCAACGCCAAGGTGGCCAAGGTGGAGCGGGACCAACAAGGCGCGCAATCGGTGCGCCTGCCCGCGGACGCACTCCTGGGCGCCCTGCCGATGGTGCTGGTCGCCGAACTGGCCGGCCCGCCGGTGGCCAAGGCGCAAGCTGCCGCGATCACCGCCGACCAAGCCGGCACCTTCTCGCTCACCGCCGGCAACGCCGCCATCCGCGGCGGGCTGACGCTGGAAGCCATCCCCGGCCAAGCGAAGGAACGCGCGATCACCCATTGGGTCAACACCGACGACCGCATCACCTGGCGTTGCAAGGTGGCCGCCCCCGGCACCTATGCCGTGACGGTGGAATATGCCTGCCCACCCAAAGAGGCCGGCAGCGCCTACGCCGTCGCCGCCGACGGCTCGCTCTCGGCCGATGGCCAGGATCTTTCCGCCAAGGGGGAAGTCCGGTCCACCGGCGACTGGAACACCTACCAATGGAGCGAGCCGATGCGGTTGGACATCGGCAAGGCGGGTGAGGTGGAAATCGAACTCAAGGCCATCCGCAAAGCCAAGGGCGCGGTGATGAATGTGCGGCGCGTGAAGCTGGAGGTGGTGAAATGAGGGGGACTTTGGGGCCAGGGGGCCATGTGGAAATCCGGTAACCTTCCGTGCGCGGGATTCAAGCCCGCAGCCATCTCCCACGCCCGTCATGCCGGGCTCCAAAAAGCGGCGTCATGCCGCCGCAAAAAATGAAACACATCCTCCCCCCCGCCGCCGTTCTCCTCCTCGCCGCGCTCACCGCTTGCGCCTCCGCCGACAGACCGTTGGCCGCCACCCCGGCTCCGACTCCCTTGGGTGCCACGCCCACGGCGGCGCAAGTGAAGCATGCCGAGCGCGCCTTCTATTCCTTCTGCCATTTCACGGTGGACACCTTCACCGACCGCGAGTGGGGCACCGGCGGCGAATCCGAAAGCGTGTTCAACCCGACCGCCTTCGATGCCGAACAGATCGTCAAGAGCATCCAGGCCTCCGGCGCCAAGGGCGTCATCCTCACCTGCAAGCACCACGACGGCTTCTGCCTGTGGCCGA
>CAZVNU010000192.1:0-4983 GCA_964628335.1 uncultured Phycisphaeraceae bacterium | reverse complement strand
GAAATAGCGTGCCAGCGTCCCCTCCCTGACGGTCGGGGTTCCTTGACCCGAATGAACGCCGTTCCTGGGGAAAACCCAAAAAAGTCAACAAAATGAATGGAAACTGTAATACAGCGCGGCTGCCGGCGTCTCATGGGGTGCAGGATGCAACGGTTGATATGGATTGCTCCCTCTTACCTTTTCTCCCATGATTTCCCGACTCTCCCCCGACCTTCTGATGATCGCCTCCGCCTTGGATACTTTGGCAGTCAGCGCCAACGCGACCCATGCCGCCCGCGAGCGCATGACCATTGCCTTGGCCACCAGCCGCTTGGCGCTGGCCAGCGAGCAGTCGGTGCTGTGCCTGGACCGCGATGCGGCGCCGGAATGCTACTCCTTCGAAGAAGCGCAGGAAGCCGCCAGCCGCCGTCCGCAAAGCGACTTGCTGGCCGCTGGTTTGGAAACGCCCGCGCCCCACAATGTGCCCCACAACGCGCCCCACAACGCGCCCCACAACGCGCCCCACAACGCGCCCAAGAAGAAGAAATAAACATCGCTTGATGCCCATTCAAGAAACGCGCCGCTTGGCGGCGCGTTTTTTTGTGGACGAATGGCGGCAGATGACTATGATGGCCCGACTTGCAGTGTTTCCTTCACCATCTTCCAGGTCAACCCATGTTTCAAAACCCCGCTGTCATCATCCTTGGCGCCTTGGTCCTGCTGGCCTTCTTCTCTTTCGCCACCGTCCAGCAGGGGATGGTCGGGGTGGTCACCATGTTCGGCAAATACCGCCGCGTCATGCCGCCCGGCTTCAACTTCAAGCTGCCGTTTTTCGAGGTGGTGTCGTACCGCATCTCGGTGCAGAACCGTTCGGCGGAACTGCAGTTCCAGGCGGTGACGGTGGACCAGGCCAATGTGCACTTCACCGCCATGCTGCTGTACTCGGTGCTGAACCAGGAGGAGGAAACCATCAAGAATGTGGCCTTCAAGTTCGTCAACCAGCAGAACTTCATGCAGGCCCTGGTGCGCTCGGTCGAAGGCTCGGTGCGCGCCTTCGTCGCCACCAAAAAACAGTCCGAAGTGCTGCTCCTGCGCCGCGACATCGTGGAGGAGGTGAAGGCGCATCTGGATGCGACGCTTGAAGGATGGGGCTACCACCTGATCGACCTGCAGCTCAACGACATCACCTTCGATGAAGAAGTGATGCGCTCGATGGCCAAGGTGGTGGCGGCCAGCAACCTCAAGGCCGCCGCCGAGAACGAGGGCCAGGCCCTGCTCATCACCAAGACCAAGGCGGCGCAGGCCGACGGCAACGCCATTCTGATTTCCGCCCAGGCCGAAAAAGACGCGGCGCAACTGCGCGGCCAAGGCGTGGCCCTGTTCCGCGAGGAAGTGGCCAAGGGCATGAGTTCGTCGGCCAGGCTGATGACCGACGAGAACCTCGACGCCTCGCTGATCCTGTTCAGCATGTGGACCGAATCCATCAAGGATTTCGCCGAGCACGGCAAGGGCAATGTGCTGTTCCTGGACGGTTCGGTGGAAGGCATGGAGCGCACCATGAAGCAGATGATGGCCATCGGCCGCATGGATGTGGGCAACCAGGGCATGCCGGGCTTGGGCGGCGCGCAGAAATAAGAACCCGTCCGTCCGTCCGTTGCCCTTTATATCCGGGGATTTCATGCTTGCCCGTTGTCTGCCGTGGTGTTGTTTGGGATTGGCGGCAGCCGCTTTCGCGCAAGAAACGGCCGCGCCGGCGGTGAGAACGCCGCCGACGATTGCCGTGACGCCCCCCGACGCCCTGCATCTGGCGGGCGGCGACCGCTTGCATGGGCGCTTTGAGGGTTATACGGCTGCCAGTGGTTTGACTTGGCGGCACCCCGCCGGTCTGGCCCCGCTTCAATTCGCGCCCGGCAGTTTGGACCGCATTGAATGGCAGCCCAAACTGGGCGCAGAAGGCGGCGCGAACATGTGGGTGGCATTGGCCAATGGCGATTTGCTGCGGGGCAAACTGGTGGCATACACGCCCAAGCAAACCGTTTTGGAAACCCCCGCCGGCCGTTTTGCCTTCGACTCCGCCGCCGTGCGCGCGTTGGGGCCGCTGGCGCAGGGCGGCGGTCAGGGCTTCAACGGCATCGGGCGGGAAGAGGATTGGAAGCTGCTGAAGGTGGATGGCAACCACGGCACGATGAAGCTCGCGGATGGCAAGATGGTTTTGTCTGAAAATCCCGTGGTCGTTCGTGAAGCGGTGTTCGGCCAAAAATTCCGTTTGGAGTTGGAATTTGAAGGGACCAAAGGGGTGCCGATTCTCGGCTTCCTGCTGGATACGGACGAGGAAGCGAAAATCACAGCGAGACAATGCAGTTTTTACGCCGTGATCTGCCGGGGCGGCGGAGCGGAAGTGATGCGGATTTCTCCCAAAGAGGGCAGGGGGAATGCGGGGGATTTCCAGCCGCTTGGCCAGTTGGACTTCCAGTTCAAGCCCGACACCAATCGGCTGGCGGTGGCGGTCGATGCAGAGGCCCGCACAATGGCTTTTTTTCTCAATGACCAACCCATCGGCGAGGTCAAGGATCCCGCGCCTTTTCTCACCGGCAAGCACTTGGTTTTGGGCAACAGCCACGACGGCGTTTTGACGATCACCGGCCTCTCCCTGTCCGGCGGCCAATTCGCCAGCGGCGGCGTCAATATTAAAACGCCTGCAACCGCCACCGACCACTTGCTGCTTGCCAACCAAGACCAAACCTCCGGCCAATTGCTGTTCATCCGCGATGGCAAAGCCTCTTTCAAAACTGAGTTCGCCATCTTGGAAATTCCCTTGGAACGCATCGCCAGTTTGGGGCTGTCGCATCCGCCCTTGCCGGCCAAGCCGGCCGACGACGGCGGCGCCGTACCCGATGCCAGGATTTTTTTCCAGGACGGCACCTGTCTGACCCTGCGCTTGGCGAGCGTCAAAGCGGGCAAAGTCACCGGTTGTTCACCGGTGCTGGGGCATGGCCAATGGCCGGCCAATGGTCTGCAAAAAATCCAGTTCAACCTGAACGCGCCTTTTCGCCGGCCGACGGCGGAGCCCAAGAAGCAATCAGGGGTATCCGGAATCCCCCCGGATGGCCGATAAACTTGCCAATGCCCAAACACGCGATGATCCGCCGCAGCCCGCGGATTTTTCCTTCAGCCGCAGCCCGGCTTTGCACCCATGAACCCACACCCTTGTTCCACCCTTGCGTTGGTCTTGTTTGCCGCCACCGCGTTGGCCGGCGCGCCTGCCGCCGCTGCCGATCCGTTTGCCGACCGCTTGGTGTTCGACAATGGCGATGTGCTGCACGGCGGCTTGCGGTCGTTTTCCAAGGCGCAGGGCTTGGGTTTTGCCCACAAGAACAGTACAACACCGATCCAATTCGGTTCGGCCAATCTGGACTGCGTGGAATTGAACGGCTCCACCCCGGTGCTGGATGGGGTGGGCAAGCAGGGGGATTGGATCGTTTGCGACAACGGCGGCGGCGGGGCCAAGTTCGCCGCCGCCGCGCTGGCGCTGCATCAAGCGGCCATCGGCAGAAAGGTGGACTTTCCACCCCGCTTCAAATTGGACATGACGCTGACGCGGGAAGGCCAAGCCGAGGATTGCCAGGTGTATTTGCGGGCCAAGCACGCCGACGAAAACAATTGGGGTTGCGATGGATTGAAGATTGAGATTCACGCCGACAGTGCCGGCATCATCCTTCATCTCTCCAGCGAAAGGAGCAATGAGGGCAATTGGTCGGGGCGCCCCCTGCAGTTGGCCGGCGGTGAAAAAAAGGTCGCCCTGTCTTTTGGCGTGGATCTCCCGGGCCGCCGGGTGGTGGTGTTCAAAAATGGCGAAGTGGCCGGCGTCATGGCGCTGGGGGCCATGGTGGTTGACGGCGATTATTTGCTGCTGGGCAGCGACGGCGATATCAGCCTTTCCGGCTTGAAAGTGTCGGCATGGGATGGCCGGCGCTTTTCGCCCTTGCCGGCCCTGGCCGCCGACGGCATTGGGTTTGCCAATGGCGACCAAGCCTCCGGCCAATTGCTTTCCATCCGCGACGGGAAGGCCTCTTTCAAGACGGAATTTGCCAGCATGGAAGTTCCGCTTGCGCGCATCAGCCATGTGGTGCTGGCCCACCCGGCCGCAGTGGCGCCCAAGTCGGAGGCCGGCGCCGTGCGGCTTTATTTCAATGCCTTGGACCGCATGACGCTGCAACTTGAAGCCATTCAGGCGGGCAAACTTTCCGGCAGCCATCCGGCGCTTGGCGAATGCGTTTGCGAGCTTGGCGCCTGGCGCAAATTGCGCTTCAATGGCGATGGCTTGTTCCGTTTGACCGGGAAGTGGGGGTGCCAAAGGGAGGAAGATGAATTGATGCCCATTGAGCTGCTTCCCGACGGCCAGGCCATCGGCCGCAAAGTGGACAACAATGGGGACGGCCAAGATGTCCGCCTTGCGGGTTGGGCCCGCGCGGATGGCACCCACCTGACGCTACAGGAGGAAAGCCAGGATGATGACGGGAAAAAGATTTCAGGCAAACACCGTTACGAATTCAAATTGACGGAGGATGGCGGCCTGGAACTCAAAGCGCTGGATGGCGGCCAATTCGGCGGCATGTTTGTGCGGCCTTAAGGGGTGATGCACGCCGCGCTTGGCGGCGCCAAGGGAAAAAGATTATGAGCCTAACCATTCGTAGGCTACACTTATTCCATGCCCACCTACCACCCCTGCCTGCGTGCCCTTTTCATCCTGCCCCTGCTGCTGGCCAATCCGGCCTCGGCCAGCCACAGTCATTGCGGATGCGAAGGCGATTCGTGGAGTAACCGCGACACCGCCGCCGCCGAAGGTGTGGCGGTGGCTGCCGCCGTGGGCGTGGTGGCGCTGACCAGCCCCCTGTGGCTCGACGGCGGCAGCCCCTATGTGGAGGGCGGCGCCAGTTCGGTCATCGGGCGCGGCAGCTTCAAACCTTCGGACGAAGCGCTTGAAGCCCCCTCGCCCCCGGCCAA
>CAZVNU010000191.1:0-5039 GCA_964628335.1 uncultured Phycisphaeraceae bacterium | reverse complement strand
ACCGGGATGCCGCCGTGGACTTGCAGCGAGGCGGGGCCGGCGCGGCGCGTGGCATGCAGGCCGGCTTTAAGGTCGCTGCGGTATTGCAGGCAGCAGCCGGTGGCGGTTGCCAAGCTTGCGCAGGCCAGGAGCAAGGCGGCAAATGGGCGGGGCATGGGCATGGCGCAAAGGCGAAGGGGGCAACAAAAAGCCCGCGCAGACTTGGGTCTGGCACGGGCTTCCCGAAAGGATGGATCAGCTGTTCATGCGTTTTTCCAGCGAATGCACGCCGCGCAGGATGTCACCGGCGGTCTTGAATTGGGCGGCGTCGGCGCTCTTGGGCCGCAGCACGGCGGCAGTCAGGTTGCCCAGCTTGGCGGCCATTTCGGATTTGTCGTCATAGGCGATCAGGGGGATCAACTCGGGGTTGCCGGTGGGGCGGTTGATCTGCACGGCCAGGTAGAAGGTGTCCACCGTCTTGTCCACGCGGCCGTAGACCTCGCGGATGGCGTCGTTGGTCACATGGCCCTTTTCGATCATCTTGCCCAACATGCGCTGGATCTGGCTGGTGCGCATCATTTCGCTGAACAGGCTTTCCAGCATCGGCGATTCCTTGAGGTTCTCGCCGATGCGTACGGCCGAGCCGAAGTCGATGAAGCCCACGCCGTCTTCGGTGATGACGAAGTTGTCAAGGCGCAAGTCCAAGTGCATCACTTTGGCGTCATCATGCAGTGCGGCCAGCAATTCGGCCGATTGCTTGGCGAATTCCAGTTGCGACAGCGGCTCGCCGCCGTTGCGCAGCCAGTTCATCTTCATGCCGCGCACGAAGCCTTTTTCGTCTTTTTCTACACCCAGGCAGCGCGGCACTTTGCCTTTGTACTGCTCGGGCAGATTGGTCTGCAGGATCTTGAGGATGGCCGTTTCGCGGGTCAGGAAGGTGGGGAACACCGAGGCCACCAGCTTTTTGGCGCGTTTGCGCAAATCGTTTGGGTCGGCGTCGGGGAACTTCTTGGACAGGCGCCAGATCAGGTTGTCGAAAGTGGGCACTTGCTTCCACACGCACCACCCGAAGGGCGCATCGGGTCCCTTGGGGTGGCGCACCAGCTTGACCGAATAGGTGAAGCGCTCGGTGGTGTCGCCGGGCATCAGCAGATCGACCTTGCGGGCCAGGAAGAAAAAGCCCTTGGCGCCAAGGAACCAGAAGCCGGTCTTGATCGGCGTGACTTCTTTTTCGATCACGAAGCCGCTTTTTTCATCCTTGTATTCCTCGCAGATTTTGTGGGCCTGCTGCAAAGTACCGGCCACAAAGGCGAATACGCCTCCCCAGCGCAGGCGGGGGAAGACTTCCGGCGGGTGGCAGGGTTCGCCTTCGCCGGCCAGCAGCACATGCGAGTAGCTGTCGGTGTCCTTGACCGCATCACGGGTGTTGCGCAGGACGCGCCCGGGCGTGTCTTCTTCCTGAAGATGCCGGGTGCGCACGGCTTGGAGAATTTTGTCGCGATTTTTTGGGGAGATCTTGGACATGCCTGAAGATAAAGGGGGCCCGGGAGCACAGCTCGGGAGCAAAACTGCGGTAATCATCAGGGCTGCAAGGCGGCAGGTCAAGGGGTATTTTGGTTTTTTTTCCAAAGAGGGCGGGATTGGCCGCAACCCGTTGCTTCTGCCGACCCTAAAATCAAGCCATGACCCACCTTCAAGGCATGCTTTTGGTCGCCTCGCCGGCCATGGATGATTCCTATTTTTCGCGCACCGTGTCGCTTTTGATCGAGCACGGGGCGGAAGGGGCTTTGGGGTTGGTGCTCAACCGTCCGCTGGAATTGCCCATGAGTCAAGCTTGGGGTCAGATTTCAAGCAAGCCCTGCGCCGATGGGGGGGCGTTGCATGTGGGCGGTCCGGTTGAAGGCCCCTTGATGGTGGTGCACCAGGTGGTGGAAAGTTCGCAGGTGGCCGTCACCGCCGCTCTGCATTTTTGCGCCGAGGCCCAATTGATCGAGCCGGTGCTAGGGGGCGCACCCAGCCCGCGCATCCGCAGCTTTGCCGGCTATGCGGGCTGGACCGCCGGTCAGTTGGAGGAAGAACTGGCCCAAGGTGCCTGGGTGCTGGCCAGCGCCGTCGCGGAATTGGTGTTCGGCCTGGATGGCGAAGCCCAATACGAAGCGGCCATGGGCTTGGCCGACCATGCGCTTGGTACTTTGGCCAGGCACAGCCATTTGGTGCCGCATGATCCGGGAATGAATTGATGCGTGCGTTTTTTCCTCCGCACCCGGTTGGAATCGCCCTGCCCTGCCTGCTGTGGGCCGGCCTGCTGTGGGTTGGTCCAGTGCGCGCAGACCCGCCGGCAGCGGCGGCAGCGGCGACGGATGCCGGCATTCTTTCGACGACGGCGGATTGGCAGGAGTTGGTGGATGGCTTGCAGGTGCGCACCACCCTGCCCCCGACGGAGGCGGACCGCAAGTTGGCGCCGGCCACGGCCGGGGATTGGTGCCAGGTGCAGTTCCGCGCTTTTGAATTGGCGGCCGACGGGCTCACCCGCATCAGGCTGCTGGACAGTGCCGCCTTTGGCGAACCGCCCCGGCACATCGTGATCGGCGCGGGGCGTGAGAGGTCGGCCTTGGAATTGGGTTTGATCGGCCTGTATCCGGGCGAAGCCCGCGTGGTGCGGGCGCCGGCTCGCCACTGGCCCGGTGCTTCCGGCGCAGTTTGGATCGAAGTGCAGTTGCTGGAGCGCAAAAACGGGGTGGAGATCAAGGCGTTGCACGCACCCGCCCCGGCCAATGCCCTGCGTTCAGCCAAGGGCGATGCGGTGTCTTTCCGTTGGACTTTGCATGTGCTGGACGCCCACGGCGATCCCGGTCCGGCGGTGCTGCCCTCTGCGCAAGCTGCCTGCGTGTTGGGAGACGGCACCTTGGTGCGCGGTTTGGATCTCGGCCTGCGCGGCATGGCGGCCGGCGAATCCCGCATCCTGACCATTCCGGCTTATTTGGGCTACGGCGAAAGGGGCGCCGGCGGCGATCTGATTCCGCCGGGGAGCACCCTGTGGGCCGTGGTGGACATGTTGCAGGTGGATCGGCTGGAAAAAACAAGCCATGAATCCCGAGGTCAGCGCCCGTAGCGCCGCACCGCCTCGGTGACTTCGCGCGCCACCTCAAGTGGCTTGGCCACATCCTCCCATTCCAGCACGCCGACGCCGGACAGGCGCACCGAGCCCAACCCGCTGACTTGTTGCAGCAGATGGCGGTGGGGGGCCACTTCGTGGATTTCCTTGAGGCGCAACTGTTGGATTTGCCCGGGGCGCAGCACGCCATGCAGGCGCAGCACGCGGCGGTCGGTGAGGATGAAGGTTTTGCCAAGCCAGCCCAGCAGGTGCCAGGTGAGCACGACACAGGACAAGCCAAGCGCACCCAAAATGCGGTCGCCGGGGGCAAGGGTGGGCAGCAGCCGGTCGGAAAAAGCCAGCACGCCGGCGATCAACGCCAACAGCGGCAGGGCCGACAAAGGGATGGACAGCGGGCTGGGTTTGAGCACCCGCAGGATGGTCTCACCGCCTTCAAGCAGGGTTTCCGGCAGGGCCAGCGCGGCACCCAGCACGGCGGCGCCGGGAGTGGCTTGCGCGCGCTCGGGGGCGGCCTTTTTCACGCCGCCTCCGTTTGGGCTTGCGCGATGACTTCGGGTTTGAGGGTGCAGATCGCCGGCAAGTTGCGGTACAGGCCGTTGAAGTCCAAGCCGTAGCCCACCACGAAAGCGTCGGGGATGTCAAAGGCGACGAAGTCGGCTTCACAGGCCGGGTTGGCCGCTTTGGTCTTGCGCAACAGCACGCAGGTTCGCACCGACAACGCGCCGCAGGCCGACAACGCATCGCGCAAGGCGATCAGCGTGCGGCCGGTGTCAAGGATGTCGTCCACCAGCACCACATGCTTGCCGCGGGCCGCCGCGCGGGCGGTGTCCAGCCCTGCCAACCGCACATCGGCGGGAGCCTCCGCCGAAGATTCCGTGCGCGTGCCCGCATACGACGAGGCCCCCACGCAGGTGATGGAAAGGTGGGTCGGCAGGCGGCGCATCAGGTCGGCGGCGAACACCATGCCGCCGGTGAGCACCGGCATCAACACCACGCCCTCGCGCGGCAGGGCCATGCCCATTTCCGCCGTCAGAGTGTCGAGGCGGCGCGCGATGGCGTCGGGGGGGATGAGGGTTTGGGCGAGGTCGGACAGCATGGGTTTACTTTACCACTTGAGCACCACTTTGCCGCATTCGCCGCCGAGCATGGCATCGAAGCCCTGCTGGAAATCATCCACCGGCAAACGGTGGGTGATGACCGGCGAAATGTCCAGCCCCGCCTCGACGAACACGCCCATCTTGTACCAAGTCTCGAACATTTCGCGGCCGTAGATGCCCTTGATGGTCAGCATCTTGAAGATGACCTGGTCCCAGTCGATGGCCACCTTGTCGGGGAAGATGCCCAAGAGCGACACCTTGCCGCCGTGCACCATGTTTTTGAGCAAATCGCCGAAGGCCACGCCGTTGCCGGACATTTCAAGGCCGACATCGAAGCCTTCCTTCATGCCGATGGACTTCTGGAAGTCGGCCAGGTTGGTTTCCTTGGGGTTGACGGTGTGGGTCGCGCCGAGCTTCTTGGCCAGGTCGAGGCGCCAGGGGTTGATGTCGGAAACCACCACATGGCGCGCACCGGCGAACTTGGCGACGGCGGCCGCCATGCAGCCGATGGGGCCGGCACCGGTGATCAACACATCCTCACCCAGCATGCTCCACTGGCAGGCGGTGTGCACCGCGTTGCCGAAGGGGTCGAAGATGGCCGCCACATCGCGGTCGATGCCGGGGTTGTGCTTCCAGACATTCATTTCCGGCACCGCCACATATTCGGCGAAGGCGCCGGTGCGGTTGACGCCCAACCCTTCGACATCCTTGACCAGGTGCCAGCGGCCGGCCATGAAGTTGCGGCAGCGGCTCTTCAAGATGTGGCCCTCGGCGGAGACGAGGTCGCCTTCCTTGTAGTTGCGCACATTGGCGCCGACTTGCGCGATGGTGCCGACGAACTCGTGGCC
>CAZVNU010000190.1:0-5044 GCA_964628335.1 uncultured Phycisphaeraceae bacterium | reverse complement strand
ATCGGCAATTTGCCATCGGGCGATTTTGACATCAGCCATCCGCCCATGAACACCAGAATGGGCATGTGGATGACATAAAGGGTGTAGGAACAGTCGCCCAATTTGCCCAACCATTCCATTCTGCGCCATTTCTCCAACCGTTCTTGCCAAACCAAACAAACGGCCATCAATCCGAAAAAACCCAGACCAAGCGCCCAGATGGCATAAGGGGCGGGAAGTAACGCCGCATGGGTTCCGGGCAGGCGCATACCCACGGGAAGGAGCAGCATCAGCAACCCCAATGGTCGCAATGGCAGCTGAACGCGTCCGACGTAAATGTCCGCCAGAAACCCGCCCAGCCACCAGACCAAGAGCAAGGTCAGGGGTTGCAGCAGGAGGTTGGAACAAGGCGTATTCCAAGCCGCGGGAAGGAGCAGGATGCCCATGCCCGCCAAAAAGGTGATTCCCAAGGTTAGACCGGCATTTTTTCGGTTGATCAACCAGAGCAAGGGGTAGAGCAGATAAAAGGCGGCTTCATAGCGCAAAGACCACAGAGGTTTGTTGGTTCCATAGGTGGCAAAGGGGGTGCCGCCCCAGTTGTCCATGCCAAAAAACAGGTTGCCAAGCAGGGTGTGGATGTCGTGTTTGACCGGGCCAATGCTGGGATGGACAGCCAGTTGCCAATAAGCGCCCAAACTATCCAATCCGAAGGTGAGGGCCAAGGCCAGCACCAGCGGCGGATAAAGCCGTTTGCCGCGCCGCCAGAGATAATTCCCAAAACGCAATTTGGCATCCGTTTTCAACGAGCTTAATTCGCGCGCATAGCGCAAGTGAATGGCGAAGCCGGACAGGACGAAAAACAGGATCACCGCTTCATGCCCCCAGCCGAAAGCCCCCAGTGCGTAAGTGGCCGCTTGTTGCCAAGGGGCGTAGTCTCCGGGATGGGCGTGGTAGCCGCTCAAGCCTTCATGCAGCAGATAGCGGGCATGACCAATCACCACATACAGCGCGGCCAGGCCGCGCAAGGCGTCCAATAAGCGCAGGCGGTGGCGCAAGGCTGGGGAAGGGGGGCAAGACATGAAATAAAAGGATCGGAGCCGGGGTCAGCGCGACTTGCCCAGGTTGAAAATTTTGAGAACAAAGTAGGTCGCGACAAACAATGTGATGATTTGCCAAACACCGAAAAAGACAATGTCGCGAAAAAAGAAGAACAGGGTGGAAAGCATGAACAGGCCGATGATCATCCGCATGAAGGACTGTTGCATGAAGGCGGTTCTTAGCAGGCGTTCAGTCATGGCATACAACCAGCCCATGACGATGGCGCCTTCAATCACACCGGCCCAGCCAAAACGGAAGTACCAAGCACCCACCAAGCCATAGGACGCGGTGGTGCCTTGATTGGCTTCACCGGTGCCGGCGCGGTCTTCAGCCCGGTAGGCCCAAGCCGGGTCCACCGGTTTGTCTTTCCAAAGCGGCCGGGGAATGGGGCCGATGCCAAACCAAAACAGCATCTGAGGGATCGCGCGAATGGCGCCTTCTCCGGGATAGTCATTATGAAAAAAAGGGCGGTGTTCCGGAATCTCAAAATAGGCATCCAAAGCTTCCGAGAACATGGTGTTGCCCTGCACATCGCTGGTCAGGCGTTCATCGGAAAAATCCATGCGTTGAAAATCAAGGCCAGTGCCGCGATCGCTGCGGAAAAAGGTCTGAAATTGCACCATGGCCATGGTGGTGATCCCGATGATGGCGATCCAGAGCAAGGATTTTTTCAATGTGCCGTGCCGAATGCCACGCAGCAGGATGAAGAGAAGGCCGGGCAGCACCACCGCCAACAGGGCGGTGCGGGTGCCGCCACCGAAGCCGACCATCAGGGCGTACATCCAAATGCCAAGGGCAAGGGATTTTTTAACGGGTGCGGGCGGGGCCATGGTGATATAGGCCATGGCGGCGATACTGCCAATGCTGACATAGCCGGCCAGAAAACTGATGTAGCCCAAGATGCTGTAATTGAGGTTTCCGGATACCCCGACCTTGTATCCCGATTGGCCCAGACGTCCGCCAAAGAATGCCTTGTAGATGGTGGTGAAAAAGGGATCCCAAGAGAAAAAATAAATATAAACCCAGTTGGCGGCCAGGGTGAAGACGGCAAACCAAAACAGGAACTCTAAACTTTTGGGTTCCGGGTAATGTTCGATCCAGCGGATGGCGCGGTCAGGCACGCGCAAGGTCAGGCCAAAGGCCATCAAGGCGACGAAAGTGGTGTGCAGAAAGGCCATCTTGGCAATGACCTGCTCAATGCCAGTGGGGAACAACGCCCAATTGGGATCCCACCAATGTTTGAAGTAGTCCATGCAGAACCAGACCAACACTCCGCCAAAAATGGTCAAGGCTCCCCAGCCTTGCCGGGTTCTGAGATGTTTGAGTTCCAAGATGACAAAGGCGATGCAACACAGGGCCATCCATAAAAAACCGCAGTTGGTCAGCAAATGGGCGGTTCCGCCTGAAAGATAGCCGATGCCGGTCAATGCCACGGCAGGCAGCATCATGAAAGGGGCTGTGGTCGGGCGCAAAGCTTGGCTGGCCAGCGCGGGGTTGGCCAGCGGCTGCAGGATATGGGCGGGAGCGGTGTTGTATGGAGGAGCAACGGCAACGGACATAGCCGAGCATTCTACCGGGCAAATGTTGTTTTTTTGGCTTGGCGTTGGAATTGTTCAGATTGGCGAAGGGGGTGAAATGGCCTTATTCTCCCTCCCACCATGGCCTTATTGAAAACCGTCAAAAACAAAATCAAAGCCGCTTCCCATTTGGGGCTAATTGGGGCATGGCATTATTTCGTGGTAATGCCGCGCATTTTGAAAACCCAGCCGGTGACGGGTTTGACCGATGCCCGTTGCGAAGTGCATGCCATGACCTCACGCAAGCATTGGTTGTATTTGATGTGGGCGTTGAAGTCGTTTTATGCCGCCTCCGGCCGCAGATACATGCTGTGCATTCACGATGATGGCACCCTTCCGCCGCGGGTTTTTGAGGTTTTCCGGGCGCATTTTCCGGATGCCCGAATTGTTTCGCGCAAAGATGCGGATGCCCACATGGGCAAGGTGTTGACGCCGTTCCCACTGGTGCAAAAATTCCGCCAAGGCACTTACTTTGCTCAGAAGATTACCGATCCGGTGGCCTATTTGCAGGCACCACGCATGCTGGTGATGGACAGTGATATTTTGTGGTTCAGGGAACCCGTTGAACTGTTGCGCCGCATTGAAGATCCCACCTATTTGAAAAATGCGTTCAATGGTGATTCTTGGTCCACTTTGATTGTTTCACCCGATGCCGTGAAGGCCGTTTATGGGGTGGATTTGACGGCGAAACTCAACGCCGGATTGGGCCTGGTGCACGCGGATTCCCAAGCCTTTGGCCGCATGGAACAGTGCATTCAACTGCCAACCATGCCGCCTTTGGGGCATTATTTTCTGGAGCAAAATTTGCAAACAGTACTGTCTTCCATTCATGGTGTGGAGTTGCTGCCGGATGAATACACCGTGGATCCGTCCGGTCGCCCCACCGGCAACCGTCCTTTGCGCCATTACACCAGTCCGATTCGCCACCGCATGTTTTCCGAAGGCATGCGGCGGCTGGTGGCGGAAGGGTTTTTGGAGCGCAAGTTTTAATTCGACGCGTTGCGGCCAAGCACTGCCAGCAACTGACCCACATTCACATCCCAAGTCAGCCGCTCTTCGATCAATTTTTTGCCATTGGCGCCCATTTGGCGGAATTTTTCAGGGTTTTCCAAGGCTTGGGTCAGGGCGGCCATGGCATCATCCAGGTCTTTGGGCTTGACCTGCAGGCCATGTTCGCCATGTTTGACCACATCACAAATGCCGCCGTCGGAGCAGCACAGGACGGGGGTTCCAACGGCCAAAGCTTCCAGATAGACGGTGGCGAATGGTTCATCCCATCCAAGCAGGGCGAAGCAATCGGCCCAGGCCATTTCCTGGAGGACTTCCTGCGGACGTTTGCGGCCGGCCATTTGCACTCGGTCGGCCAGGTTCAGGCGCTCAATGGTGGTGCGGATGTTGGCTTCGTCCGGGCCGGATCCGACGATGCGCAGGATGGCGTCGGGGTGATGGGGGGCTACTTTGGCAAAAGCTTCGACTAAGAGCGGGATGCCTTTGCGCTCGGCGAACAGGGCCACGGCCAGGAAAATTTGTTTGTTGGCCAGTTCCGGCGGCTTTGGGGTTTGGCGCAAGCCGGATGGGGGCAGGTCCACGCCGTTGTACAGGATTTGGATGCTGGCCTTGGGCGCGACTTTGCGCATGGCGTTTTCCATGCGGTGATTGAGGGCAATCATGGTGGTTGCACTTTGGGCCACTTTGGCAAAGGCTTTTTGGCGTGCGGGTATTTTGGAGCAATCCTCGATTTCGCCGAAGTCGTGCTCGGTGATCACCAACGGCAAATTCAACCGCTTGGCTTCGTCCATCGCCAGCCAGCCATTGGGCAAACTGTGATGGCAAAAAATCGCATCGGGCTTGAAGTCAGCGCAAATTTTTTGGAATTCGCGCCGTGCGCTCCAAGCCGCCAGCCGCATAAATGGTGCGGGGTTTTTGTGCATCCAGCGCCGGATGGGGCCGATGGGGTAGTACAGCCAACGCGGATACAGCACGCGCACGGGTGCTTGTAGCACGGGCTTTAGCCTGTGTGGGTCGGAAGTTTCTGGCGCACAATTCGTATTTTCTTTCGGGCCACAGGCTGAAGCCTGTGCTACTTCCCATGCATGCTCGCTTGGACATTGCGCATACGCCTTCGCGCCGCTGCTTCTGGCCAGAAATTTCGGCACCCAAGAAGTGAACGAAACGGTCAGCAATTCCACATCGTCGCGCCGGGCCAGGGCCTGCGCCTGCTTCAAGGCCCAAGTGCCCATCAGCGGGTTGCCCGGCTTGGGGAAATAAGAGGCCAAAAACAGGATGCGCAGCTTGGGCATTGGGGTAGGGTAGCGGAGGCATCCTGCCTCCGTCAGGCAGGGCTGGCGGGTCACGCGCGTCATCCCGCTGAAAAAAGTAGACGCGGCGGC
>CAZVNU010000189.1:0-5054 GCA_964628335.1 uncultured Phycisphaeraceae bacterium | reverse complement strand
GGGGCATTGAGCCCCGGGCGGCATTTGCGGGTGGGGACACCCGCGCTCCAACACCCGCCAGCCCTGTTGCTTGTCTTTTTCAACGGCTCCAAACTCGCCCCTTAAAACAACCCCGGCCCGTCCACCGACTTCCCCTGCGCCCATGCTTCGCGCGGATCGGTCATGTTGATTTGGCGAATTTCCCTGAAGCGCGCCTGGATGGCCGCGTATTCCGTTTGCCACACCGGATCGGGGTGCACCCAGTCATGCAGGTAATACACCGAGGCAATGCCCGCTTGCAGCATTTGCTTGGTGCAATCAAAACAAGGCCGCAGGGTGGAATACACACTGGCGCCCTCGATGGCGATGCCGAAGCGGGCGGCGGCCAACAGTGCGTTTTGTTCGGCATGCACGCAGATGCACACATCGTAGCCGGTGCCCGGCGTCTTGACCTTCTGGGCGCAGCGCACGCAGCCGCCGTCCAGGCAATTGGGCATGCCAGCGGGCGTGCCGTTGTAGCCGGTGGAGATGATGCGCTGGTCCTTGACGATGATGGCCCCCACGCGCCGCCCTTGGCAATTCGCGCGCTCGCGGACGGCCAGGGCGATGCCCATGAAGTAATGGTCGTGATCGGGGATGGGGTACATGGGGGAATTGAAAAAGGATCAAGAACCGATGGCCGCCAACACCGCGGCCTCCAACCTGGGCAGCACTTCGGCCAAGGGCGCCAGTACTTTGGCGCCGCTGGCGCGGGCATGGCCGCCGCCGCCGAATTGGCCGGCGACCTTGGTGCAATCCACCGCGCCAAGGCCGATGTCGGGTTTGCTGCGGAAGGAGATGCGGGTCTGCACCTGCGGTTGGCCGTTTTCATCCTTCACCCGCACTTCGCTGGCCAGACAGGCGATCTGCACCGACTTGATGCGGCGGGGGAAATCCACCACGCCTTCGTAGTCGCCGTTGCCGGCGCCGGTTTCGGCGAAATCCTGCTCGGTCACCGCCATGATGGCGGCTTTGCCATCGGCCAAAAAACGGGTGGAGGACAGCGCCCGGCCGGTGATGTACAACCGCTCGGGGCGGTCGTTTTGCATGGTGTTTTCGTACAAGGCGGCGGCATCGACCCCGCACTCCTGCAAGGCGGCCGCGATGCGGTGGGTCTTGGGCGAGGTGTTGGAGAAGCGGAACCAGCCGGTGTCGGAGGCAATGGCCAGAAACAACGCGCCGCGCAAACGGGCCAAGGCCGGTGACTGCGCGCCGGGATGGCCCACCGGCACGCCGGCCAAGGTCAGCACATCAAACACCAATTCGCCGGCGGCGGCAGCGGTGGTGTCCACGCACATTTGCGGCGCTTCAAGGTCGCCGGTCAAGTGGTGGTCAATCACCAGGGTGTTGGCCAGCAAGGGCTCCAACAGCGGCTTGGCGGCGCCGATTTGCGCCCAGGCCTGGGTGTCAAGCACAATCACATGGGCGGCATCAGAGGGAAAAGTGTTGTTTTCAGGCTGCTCGGAATCCAGCACCGACAGCAGCGGATGGTCGGCGAAGGCAGCCAGGTAATTGGGCACGATGGGCACCAGCAGGCCGTGCGGTTTGGCGCCCAGCAACTGCAAGCCTTCGACCATGGCCACCAGCGAACCGATGGCATCGCCATCCGGCTTGGCATGGGTCAGCACCAGGACGCTTTTGTCTTTGAGGCTGTGCAAATGGGCGGCGGCTTGCGCCAACGAAACAACGGAAGAAGACATCAAAAAATCCCGGAAAGAGCGCAAGAAAGTGAGCCAGCATTGAGTCCGTACCAGCGGTCCGTCACGCGGATGTCATGCGCGATGGCCCGCTTCAATTCTTCGACATCGGCATAGGTGCGTTGCGGCCGCAAAAAGGATCCGAAGCCCACCGACATTTCCTGCCCGTAGAGGTCGTCCGGCCCGCCGTGGTAGCGCAGCAGGTGGGTTTCTATCTCCAGCGCGGTGCCGCCGAACATGGGTTTGCGCCCCACGCTGATGGCCGCCGGGTACAGCGTGTCGTTGACTTTGGTCAAGCCGGCATACACCCCCTCCGGCGGCGTCACCAAGCCGTCCCACGCTTCGGGCGACAGGTTGGCGGTCGGCACGCCCAATTCGCGGCCGCGTTTCTCGCCATGCACCACCGGGCCAAACAGCGTCCACACACGGTCCAGACAGGCCGTGACATTGTCCATTTCGGCCTTCTCGATGAAACTGCGCACCAACGAGGAAGACACCGTGACCTGCGAACCGTCCACCATTTCCACCGCGACCGGTTCCACCACGCGCAGGGTGAAGCCCATCTGCTCGCCAAGCATGCGCAGCAAGGTGGTGTCGCCCACGCGACCCCGGCCAAAACGGAAGTCCACCCCCTCCACCCAGCCGCCACCGTCGGCAAGGTCGTATTCCTCCACCAGGCGATGGACGAAGGGCAGGGCTTCTTCCGACAGGAGTTCCAGCGTCGGCTCGACCACAACCACTTCATCGGCACCGGCCTGGCGCAAATCCTCAATGCGGCGGGAGACTTTTTGAATGCGCGGCAAAATCCGTTCCGGCGCCAGCATGGCGCCCGGCGCCGGATCAAAGGTGATGGCCACCACCCGGCCGGGCTCGCTGCCGGCATCGGCCATGGCCCGCGCGGCCCCCACCAGCGCGCTGTGGCCGCGGTGAACCCCGTCAAAATTGCCGATCGTAAGCACAGTGGGCATGACTTAATCCTAGCACAAGATGGCAAGGGCGCAAAAAAGCGGATTGCCGCAAAATACGCCACAATACAGCCCCCCATTTGATGCACTCATGAAAAAGAATCCCCCTTTTGCCGCCATGCCATCGTCCACCGACGACAAGGACCCCGCCACCGGCAGCGCCGCCGTGGCGGAAACCCTTGAGCAGGAAATTCTTTCGGGGAAGCTCAAGCCCGGCCAGCAATTGCCGACCGAGGCGGAGCTTGGTGCGCGCTTCAAAACCAGCCGTACGGTGATCCGCGAGGCGGTCAAGCGCTTGAATGCCAAAGACCTGGTGCGCACCCGGCGCGGCAGCGGCAGTTATGTGGCGGAAGTCGGCACCGGCCATGCCGGCGATTCCCTGCGCCGCTTCGCCATGCTGGCCCATGACGCGGCCACCTATGAAAAACTGATGGAAGCCCGCTTGTGCATCGAAACTTTCTGCGCCCGCACCCTGGCCGAACGCGGCACCAAGGCGCAGATTGAAAAAGTCAAGGAATCGGTGATCGGCATGCGCGACTCGGTGCGGGATTTGCGCACCTTCGGCCAGCATGACATCGCCTTTCACATGGCCATCGTCCAGGGCGCCGGCAACGATCTGTTGGCCACCCTGCATGGCGCCATGCAGGATGTGATGCTGCACTTCACCTCGGCCACCTACCGCCTGATGACCGATTTGACCATCAAGTACAAAGCCCACGAGGCCATCTACCACGCCATTGAAACCGGCGATGGCAAATTGGCTGAAGCATTGATGCGGGCCCATATTTTGGGTGCCAAGAGCCATACCCAGCGGGTGTTGGCCAGCGACATGGCGAAGAAATGAAAAAGTAGACGCGGCGGCCCGCCGCGTGGCCTGGAAACAGAGATGAAAACAACGCGCGCCGAAAGTCGGCGCGCGTTGTTGTTGAGATGTTCTGCGGTGAACGCGGCGGGCCGCCGCGTCTACTTTGTTCCGGCGTACACCACCGCAATGCCGAAAGTCAGCGGTTTGACTTTGGTTTGGGTGAAGCCGGCGTTTTCATGCATTTTGACCATGCCCTCGCGCGAAAGGAAAGTCTGCACGCTGCGGGGCAGGTATTTGTAGGCGCCGCTGGTGTCGCGGGCGATCAACGCGGCGGTGCGTGGCATGATGTGCTTGAAATAAAAACCATAGGCCCATTTGAGCAGTGCATTTTTGGGCTCACTGAATTCCAGCACCACCAAGCGGCCGCCGGGCTTGAGCACGCGATGGAATTCGCCAAAGGCTTTGGCCGGGTCGGAGACATTGCGGATGCCAAAGGCGATGGAGACCACATCAAAGGCGGCATCGGCAAAGGGCAGCGCCATGGCGTCGCCTTGGATGAAAACCACCTGCTTCCAGGCTGCTTGGGTGGCTTTTTCGGCCTTGACTTTGGCGACTTCCAACATCCCCGCCGTGAAATCAAGCCCGGTCACCTGCGCGCCGGCATTGGCGAAGGCGAACGACAAATCGCCGGTGCCGCAGGCGCAGTCCAGCACCGCCTCGCCGGCCTTGAGCCGCGCCACTTTGACCGCCGCCTTGCGCCAGTATTGATCCTGGCCCATCGAATGCACGCGGTTGTTCAAGTCATACGACTTGGCGATGGCATTGAACATCGCCTCCACCCGCTTGGCTTTGTCGGCCGAGGCGTGGGGATTTTTGTCGGCAAGGTCGGCATCCGACCAGGCGGGTGTGGCAGGCGTGGAATCCGCGCTCACTTGGCCCTGCCTTCATCGGCGCATTCATGCCCGCAGGCGCGCAGGCAACCGGCCTGCTTGGCGACCGCGTGCCAGGTTGCGCCGAAGCGGGCCTCAAATTCGGCGGATTCCATGAAGGCGGTCTTGGCCTTGCCCAGCGGCGGCAGCGCCCGGATGGGATCGAGCACTTCACGCTTGAAGCGGGCTTCCTCGAATTTGTATTTGCCCAGCGCGTTGTAGTCGGGGTATTGCCTGGGAATCAACTTGTTGAGGTCCGCAATGCGGCTTTCCGGATTGGGATGGGTTTGGAACAGTTCGCTGATGCTGCTGCCCCCGCCGGAAACGGCCTTGAGCACCTCCATCACCTGCACCTGACCCACCGGGTTGTAGCCCAACATGGTCATGTAGCGCACGCCCAGGCGGTCGGCTTCGCTCTCTTCGCTGCGGCTGAACTTGAGCACCGCCAGCGAGCCGGCCGCCCCGGCGCCCACGCCGGCGACTTTGATCCAGTCCTGCTTGGCGGTGGCGGCCACCACCACCCCGCCGGCGGCCAGCACCGAGGCGCCGATTTGCGCCGCCATGCGGTCGTTGAAATGGCGCGCCGTCACATGGCCGATCTCATGGCCCAACACGCCGGCCAGCTGCGCCTCGTTGGTCA
>CAZVNU010000188.1:0-5068 GCA_964628335.1 uncultured Phycisphaeraceae bacterium | reverse complement strand
TCTTTCGCCAGCCATTTGATTTTTCTTTGACGCGCATCATTCTTGGTCGGCTAGAGCCGACCCTCCCTCAATCCTTGCGCACGATGAACAAGTAATTGAACCCGCGCAAAAAGAAATTGCCTTCCTCCGCCGCCGCGCGGAAGTTGCCCATCTCCAGGGTCTTGTTGTGGCGGGTCACGGC
Source organism: uncultured Phycisphaeraceae bacterium (assembly GCA_964628335.1). Taxonomy (GTDB): domain Bacteria; phylum Planctomycetota; class Phycisphaerae; order Phycisphaerales; family Phycisphaeraceae; genus CANIYR01. Next base: position 4,887 of record CAZVNU010000188.1, on the reverse strand, counting down.
GATGATGTCCACCGGCGTGAACTTCTTGCACATCAGACCGAAGAGCTCGAAGCCGATGGGGTGGAACACCCCCTTGCCGCCTTTGTGCACATAGGAATCCGACACATACAGGCCCAGGTGGCCGCCGACCTTGAGCACGCGGTGGGCTTCGCCGATGACTTGCTCCATGGCTTCGTAATAAACCCGGCCCTTGCCGGCATCGAGCTTACCGATGCAGCGCGGGTCGTCGGAGTAATCAATGTGGGTGGAATACGGCGGATCCATGAACACGCAACTGACTTTGCCAGTGATTTCCGGCGGCAATTTGCGCGCATCCACGCGGAAGATGTCGGGCCGCTGCGGGTTGAGGTCGTACCCCAGCGCGCGCCGGTCCAGATCGCGGGCCACATCCAAGGTGGTGCCGCTGCCGCAGAAGGGGTCGATCACCAGTTCCTTGGGCTTGGTGTAGCGCTGGAACAGATTCCAGATCACATAGGAGGGCGTGGCGCCGCGATAGGTCTGGCTGCCTTGCTGGCCTTCACCGTAATGCTGCGAGGGATATTCCCACAAGGTGGTGGGCTGCAACACCAATGGCGGTTTTTTGGCCGGCTTGCCCGCCGTGGCCGGGCCGGATTTGAGCACATGCTTGGGGCCGGCCACCACGCCGGGTTTGCCGAAGGTTTTTTGCCCCAGTTTTTTGGGGCCGCCAAAGGCCGCATCCCCCGCCTGCGCTTTGGCCTGCGCTTTGGACTGGGGGTTGTAATGGGTGGTGACCGGGCGGCGCTTGGGCGGTTTGAAATCCATGCCGGGATTGTAAACCCGCGCCATGGGCCCCCGCCCTTCCAGCCGTACAATCCCCCTTCCATGGCGCTCAAACCTGTCAAGCCCAAAAAACCCCGCCTTCGCCGCCTCTCCACCTATGTGATGCTGACGGTACTGGGCACCCCCTTGGTGCTGGGCGGCACGGTGTGGTTCTTGACCCGGCCCGAACGACTGGCCCGCGCGGTGGAGGCGGCCATGGGGGAAAATATCCAGGGCACCGTGCATATTGACCGGGCCCATCTGAACTGGCACGGCCAATTGATGGTTGAAAACCTGCAACTCGGCCTGGCCAATGCCCACGGCCCCTATGCCAAGGTGCTGGAAGCGCCCCACGCCGTCATCTCCCTGAGCCGGCGCCAATTGCTGCGGCTGCGGGTCCTGGTCAAAGCCATCGAAGTCAACGACCCGGTGCTGCATGTGGTGGAGAACCCCGCCGCCGACACCGTCAACCTGGTGGATCTTGGCGTCAAAGACACCGGCCAGCCAGGGCAGCCCATCCCGCTGCCGCTGTTCATCCTGAACAACGGCAAAATCCGTTTTGAAAAATTGTCCGCCGACGGGCGCTCCTGCCAGACCATCGCCGAATGGGGCCTCTCCGGCCGCATGACCCCCACCGGGATGCAAGCCGGCACGCTGGAATTCCACGCCCTGCGCCCCGACATCGAAAAAACGATGGACTTGACCGGCTCCTTCGACCTGGATGCCAAGACCGCTTCGGGCAACATCACCCGTGCCTGCCTGCGCCCCGAAATGGCCCTGCTGGTGCCGCGCGAGGCGCGCCGCTGGTGGCGCACGCTGTCGGCCACCGGCGAAGTGCCGGAGCTTGAGGCCGCCTGCAATTGGAAGGACGGCTTCCACATCGACACCGCCAAGTTGCAGGTCAAGGGCCTGACCCTGCGCCCCAATCTGCGCCCGGTGGTCGGCGACCTTGGCAACACCCTGGTGGCCGAGATGATGGTCGGCGCCGCCGACCAATTGTGGTTTGACGACATCGACGGTTCGGCGGTGATCAGCGACGATCTGCTGCGCCTGCCGGATCTGCGCGCCACGGCGCACGGCGAGCCGCTTGGCATCGGCGTGGTGGCGGCCAAACTTTCGGGCCAGCTCAACCTCAAGGGCCAGAACCAATGGGGCATGGCTTTCACCACCGAAACATTTGAACTGGCGGACAACATTCCCATTCTGGATGTGTTCAAGGATGTGCGCGACATCTACCGACGCTTCAATCCGTCGGGCACCTTCCGCATCAGCGGCCGCGCCGAATCCTCGGGGCTCACCGCCCTGCCGGAACTGGAAGCCCGCGTGGAACTCATCGATGTCAAGGCCAACTACAGCGTGCGCCCCTATCCGGTGGAGCATCTCTCCGGCACCTTGCGCGCCAGCCTCAACAGCCTGCTGATTGAAAACCTGCATGGCCAAGGGGTGGCCGGCGGCACGGTGTCGGTGCGCGGCAAAATCGCGCCGCTGACCGACGATGCCGGCGCCGACATCACGGTGGAACTTGAACAGGCTCCCTTCGGCGACACCCTGCTTGGCGCCATGGGCCCCCAAACCGCCGCCGCCATCCGCCGCTTTGCCAGTGTGCCGGCCACCGAGGCGCTGCGCGCGCGCGGGCTCAAGGCCCCCGAACCCGGCGGCACCCTGGATGCCGTATTGAAAATCACCCGCGCCAAAGGCCCCAAGGGCAAGTGGGGTCTGCTGGCCACAGTCAACCCCGTCGGCATGCAGCTCATTTTGCCGCAGTGGCCCTATCCGCTCAAAATCACCGCCGGCAGCATCACCGCCAGCGAAACCAAAGTGCGCGGCACCGGGCTGGAAGCCGCCGGCCCCTCGGAAGGCACCCTACGCGCCGCCATCAGCGCCGACGACACCAATGGCGATGGCGACTTCGCCTGGCAGGTCGATGTTGAAGACGCCGACCTGCCGGTGGACGACTGGTTCCATGCCGCCCTGCCGCCCAATGCGGAAAAATCCGCCCGCCAAATCGGCGTCACCGGCCGGGTGCAGATCGACGGCCTGCTCAAGGAAACCGAAGGCTCCAAAAACGGCGACGGCCTGACCATCGCCCTGCACGGGGTGGTGCAAGACGGCCAAGCCAACCCTTTCGGTCAGGGCTATGTGCTGGAAAACCTGGCAATGGACATGACCTTGCGCGCGGATGATTTCACCATCAACCGCGCCAGCGCCACCCACGACAAGACCCTTTTCAGCGCCAAGGAAAGCGTGGCATGGGACCCGGCCTTCGCCAACCAACTGGAAGTAACCGCCGAAAACCTGACCTTTGAACCCGCCCTGGCCCATCTGGCCCCCAAGGATTCGCAGGCGCGGAAAAAAGTGGCGGAAGCCTTTGAGCGCTGGAAATTTTCCGGCAACGGCAACGGCCAATTGACCTGGAAAATCGCGCCCAACGCCAAAAACCCCAAGGTCGAAGACGAGTATTTCAGCCTGGTGGTGGATCCCAAAAAACTCAGCATGCGCTCACCGGTAGGCGCCGAAGAAACGCTGGCCCTGCACGATATGAGTGGGCGCATCACCTTGGCGGGCGAAACCATCGCCTTGGCGGCCGTGCATGGCGCTTTTGAAAACGGCGAAATGACCGTATCGGGCACCCTCACTCCCACCGCCGACACTTTCAACGCCGACCTGACCCTGGCCGGGCAAGCCCAAGTCAAAAACGGCCAGCTGCCCGACACCGTCAACGCGGTGCTGCCGGCCGGCGTGCGCCAAGCGGTGGCCGATGCGCGGGCCCGGGGCACGCTGCAACTCAAGGAGGGCAGCCTCACCCTGGGACCGGACCGCAGTGATTTCAAAGCGCTGATGACCACCGACCGGCTGTCATTCGACCTTGGCTTGCCTTTCCGCCAGATGCGCGGCGCGGCCGCCGTGCACGCCGTCACCGACCACGGCACCACCCGCACCCGCGCCGACCTGCATCTGACTGCCTGCCAACTCTACGATCGCAAATTGACCGATGGCGCCGCCAAGCTGACGCTGGAGCCCGACGGCGCGTGGCAATTGCCGCCTTGGCCGGCGGCCTGCTGTCCGGCTCGGCGGCCGGCACCGGCCCGGCGTGGGCCGTGGATGCCGACCTGGTGGATGCCGCGCTGGAAGGCATCAAAAACCCCGCCGGCTGGGACGGCACCTTGGGCAAAGGCGGCGTGCTTGGCGCGCGCATCCGCCTGAGCAACCACGGCGAAGGCTTTGACGGCCTGACCGGCGATGGCGACTTTATTTTGTCGGCCAGCGACCTTGGCGCCGGCAGCGGCAAATTGGCGGTGGTCGAGGCCCTCAACCTGGTGCGTCCCGGCTCCGGCCCCATCAGCGGCGGCAAAGGCCACTTCACCGCGCTTGGACACAGCCTGCGGGTGGACCGGGTTGAAATGACTTCGCCCGGCGGCCTGTCGATCGTGGGTGAAGGCACCCTCAGTCTGCCCGAAACCCGGCTGGACCTGGCCTTGGCCACCCGCAACCAGCGGCAGACCGGCTGGATCTCCAGGCTGCTTGGCGAAGTCGCGCAATATGTCACCACCCCCATCACCAATGAAATGCTCGGCCTGAAGGTACGCGGCACCCTTGACCACCCCACGGCGGAAACCGTGCCCTTTGCCGATGTGCGTCGGGCGCTGTGGGGGTTGTTGCCGGGGGTGAAGAAAAAGTAGACGCGGCGGCCCGCCGCGTTGGGAAAAGACGAAGAAAAAAAACGACGCGCGCCCAAAACGGGGTGCGCGTTGTTTTCAATCGTGTTTGCGGTGAACGCTCCTCGCCGCCGCGTCTACTTTTACGCCTTGGCCACGGAATTGGGGTCGCCCACCATGTCGGCATTGGTCTTGTAGCGTTCCACGGCCTTGAGCAACTGCTCCATCTGCTGAGGAGGCGGCATGTTGAGCAGACGACGACGCAGGGCCGTGACCGTGTCAAGTTCATGCTTGGTCATCAACTTCTGATCGTTGCGGGTGCCGCTGGCGGCCAGGTCCATCGCCGGGAACAGGCGCTGTTCGGCGATGCGGCGGTCCAGGATCAATTCCATGTTGCCGGTGCCCTTGAATTCCTCGAAGATCACCGGTTCGCGCGGCGACCAGGTGATCT
>CAZVNU010000187.1:2731-5070 GCA_964628335.1 uncultured Phycisphaeraceae bacterium | reverse complement strand
CGGGAAAGCCAAGAAGTTGACTGCCTGAACCTCATGGTGGTTTGATCAGCCTTATCCTGCTCCCCATCCCCCTCGCTGGCGCCGGACATTTCTACTTGGTGGCGGGGCGGACATTTCTACTGGTGGCCGACACGGCCGGGGCTCCTTAAGTGGCAATCATTTTCGGTCTACAAGCCCGCCAACTCCCACTCGGCGCGGGTTTGCTCCATTTCCCATTCCAACTCCTCGTCGCTGATGCCCGAGTTGAGCACCACCAACTGCAACTTGGAAAGGTCGTCGGACACCGAGAAAGGCCCGCCGCCAAAGGCCTTGGCCAGCATGGGCGCCTCTTTTTTCACGATGAAGGTGATGGCCATCAAGCTCAGCGAAAACGAGATGGAAACCACCGCCGCATAGCGCCAGGGGCGCGCCAGCCAAGCCCCCCCCACCCTGCCCTTGACGGCCGGGGTGGCGGTGATTTTGCCGGCCACGCCGACAGCGGCTTCATGCAGCGGAGCAGCGGCCAGAATGCGGTCGGCCAGCCCGGCAGGGGCGGCATCGGCGGGCAAGGCGGTATCCAGCAAGGTGGCGAGGCGCAAATCGGCCAGCAAGGCGGCCTCATCGGCCAGCAAGGCGGGGGCCGCCTGTGCACGCAAAGCCAGATCCAGTTCCCTGAGGGTGGCTGGGTCGGTCAGGTGCGATACCTGCGCTTCCAGCGCGGCAAGATCAGTGGTCAGGTTGGGGTTGTGGGTGGTCATGGGGATTCCTTGCGTGGGTCGTTTAAGCTTCAAGGTAAGCAAGGTCTTTTTTGAGTTTGGCCAAGGCGCGGTGGGCGCTGGAGAGGATGGTGCCAAGCGGCTCTTGCAGGGTTTCAGCGATCTCGGCGAAGGAGAGGCCGGCTGTGTGGCGCAGATGCAGAATCTGCCGCTCTTTGTCGCTCATCTTGGCCACCGCGGCCTGCATCAGGGTCACCTGTTCGGCGGTGCTGGCGGCCACCTGAGGATCATGCGCGTCGCTGTGGCGCATGGCCTGCGCCGCTTCCACTTTGGCAAAGGCGCTGGCCTCCTGCCCGTCGCCGGCCGAAGCGGCGGCCCCCGGCGACATGTCCATCACTTGGGCTTGGCGGTTCCTGCGGCGCATCTCGTCGCGCAGGCAGTTCATCGCCACCCGGAACAACCACGGCTCGAACTTGCCCTGCTCGTCGTAGCCGCCGGCCTCATCGCGCTTGCGCAGCACCTGCACCAACTTGACGAAGGTTTCCTGGGTCAGTTCTTCGGCCAATTCGCGGTTGTTGCACTGGCGCGCCAGCAGGCCAAACACCCGGCCGGTGTAAGCCCGCACCAACTGCTCCCAAGCCGACGCATCGCCGCCGGCGGCAGCCACCAACAGGGTTTCCGGGCTGCATTGCAAGGGGGGGGCAAGCGTGCTCATAAGTTCGGTTCCATGGGGTACCCGAGAAGAACGTCCAACCCCAACGGTTTATTGCACGACGGCCTGATTTTAGGCGGGGTGGCGAATCTGCCACAAGCCGTCGCAGAAACTGATGGCATTAAAGGCGCCATGAATGGCCAACGGCACCCAAAAACAGCCGGTGCGCTCATAGACAAAGCCCAGCACCCAGCCAAACACCACCAAACCGCCAAGCAAAGGAAAAGGCACCGCGCCGATGTGCACCACTCCAAACAGAACCCCCACAATCAGCACCGCGCGCCAACGGGTACGGGCACAGGTCGGCGCCCCCACCATTGGCTGCAACCCGGTTTGGATCAGGCCGCGAAACAGGGCCTCTTCGCACAAGGGGGCCAAGACAATGGCAATCACCGCCTGCAGGGCGATGTCCACATCGTCTTGGGTCTTCATCTGCTCGAACACTTGGTGCCCCGCGGCCGGTTGCTTTTCCCCCAGCCACTGCCAAAGCAACAGGCCGATCATGTTGACCCCGGCCAACAGCACCAGCCCCACGGGAATGCCCCACAAACCGACCCGGGCCGACAACGCATTGTTCCTGCCGCGCAAGCCCAAACGCAAACCGGCGGCGGGAGACCGGCCAAGCCAGAAGAACAAAATCAACGGGCCGCCAAACATCACCAGATAGGCCACCATTGAAATCAATGCCGAGGACGCCCCCGCCATCAGTTTGGGCACCTCTCCTGCCAACCCCATGCCCCCCACCCACAGCAGGATGCCAAGGAACAGCCACTCGATGTTCACCACCCCGGTGCGGTCGGGCGCTTTGGCCAGGGCATCCACCCGCAGCACATTCCGCCGGTACAGCAGCGCCAGCGTGACAAGCACGGCCAGCATGGAGAGGATTTCAACGCGGGGAAAGTTTTCAGGCATGGTCATCTTTCACGCCGGCA
>CAZVNU010000187.1:0-2721 GCA_964628335.1 uncultured Phycisphaeraceae bacterium | reverse complement strand
ACGCCGGCAATTCCACAATGCGCAGGATCATCGGTTTTTCGGCGATGGCCTCCAAGCCGGCGATTTCCTGCGCGGCTTTTTCCAGCGTGCCCTGGCGCACCTGGTGGGTGGTGATCACCAACGGCACATGGGCGTCGCCCTGCTTGACCGTGTGCTGCAACACGCCGGAGATGGAGACGCCGTGGTCGCCCAGAATCTTGGTCACCTGCGCGATGACGCCGGGCCGGTCGTTGGCCTTGAGGCGCAAATAGAACGGGCTTTCGGTGTCGGCGGTGTTGATGATCGGCGCATCCTCGTGCAAATCGGGCGCAAAGCCCAGATTGCGGAAGGCGGTGCCCGCCACCCCGGCCACCGTGCTGAGCAAATCGCTCACCACCGCGCTGGCGGTGGGCAACGAACCGGCGCCGGCGCCGTAATACATCGTGTGGCCGGTGGCATGGCCGATCACCGACAAGGCGTTGAAGCCGCCCTGCACCTGCGCGATGAGTGCGGTCTTTTTGACGAAGCACGGCCGCACCTGCACGCACACCCATTTCTGGCCCGGCCAACGCTCGGCGGTGGCCAGCAATTTGATGGCATAGCCCATCTCGGCGCCATAGTGAAAGTCGATTTTTTCAAGGCGCTCGATGCCTTCGCAGGGCACGCTGGCCGGCGCGATCTTGGCGCCAAAGGCGATGGATGAAAGAATGCACAACTTTTGCTTGGCATCTTCGCCCGACACGTCGGCGGTGGGATCGGCCTCGGCATAGCCCAAATCCTGTGCCCCCTTGAGCGCCTCGGCATAAGACTGGCCGTGATTGGCCATCTGCGACAAAATGTAATTGGTGGTGCCGTTCAAAATGCCGAACAAGCCGCCGATGTTGTTGGCTTGCAAACCCAAAGTCAGCGCCAAAATGCACGGGATGCCGCCGCCGCACGAGGCTTCGAAGGCGATATGAACCCCCTTGGACCGCGCCAAAGCGAACAATTCCGGACCTTGGTGGGCCAGCAGGCTTTTGTTGGCGGTGACCACTGGCTTACCTTCGTTCAAGGCCCGGCGCACCAGGTCGCCGGTGGGCGTGATGCCGCCGGCCACCTCAATCACCACATCAAGGTTGGGCGTGCTGAAGAACTCATCGGCGCTGGCGGTCACCAGCTCCGGTGCCACCGTGGCCGCCGCCTTGGCCGCGGCCTTGGCCTTGGCCACATCGCGCACCAACACCCGGCGGATGACCAAGTGCTTGCCGGTGGCGCGTTCGTAGCGGGCGGACTCGTCCTTGAGCAGTTTGGCCACACCCGAGCCGACCGTGCCAAAGCCGATGAGACCGATGCCGATGATTTGGGATGAATGGGTTTTCATGGTTTTTGATTGAAAGAAAACTGAGATTTACAGGTGCGATTCCAACCACTCCTTGACCGAGCCGAAATCCGCCTTGACCGACGGCGGCAACTCGCCCACCGCCTTTTTGGCGTTATCGGCATCCTTCAAACCGTGGCCGGTCAAAATGGCGGCATATTTGCCGTTTTTGTCGGCCCGGCCGGCGGCCACCATCTTTTTGAGTCCGGCCACCCCGGCGGCGGAAGCCGGTTCGCAGAACACGCCCTCCACATTGGCCAGATCACGCCACATGGCCAGTATCTCGGAATCCGACACGCAGTCAATGATGCCTTTGGATTCGTCGCGGGCCGCTTCGGCCTTTTTCCACGACACCGGATTGCCCACCCGGATGGCGGTGGCGATGGTCTCGGGGGCTTCAATCGGCGCCCCGCGCATGATGGCGTTGCAGCCCTCGGCCTCAAAGCCGAGCATGCGCGGCAAGCCCTTGGATTCGCCCGCCTCTTGGTAGCGCTTGAAGCCCATCCAATAGGCCGGCAAATTGCCGGCGTTGCCGATGGGCAAGCACACGCCATCGGGCACGAAACCCAGGTCGTCGACGATTTCATAGGCGCCGGTGGTCTGGCCTTCCAAGCGGATGGGGTTGGCCGAATTGACCAGGGCAATCGGCAGTTTGTCGGTGATCTCGCGCACCAGACGCATGGCAGCGTCGAAGTTGCCCTCGACCGGCAGCAGTTTGGCGCCGTACATCAGGGTTTGCGCCATCTTCGACATCGACACATTGCCGGCCGGCAAGGCCACGATGGCGGTCAGCCCAGCCCGACGCGCATAAGCCGCCGCCGAAGAGGAAGTGTTGCCGGTGGAAGCGCACATGATGCACTTGGCCCCCGCCTGCTTGGCCTTGGCCACCGCCAGCACCATGCCGCGATCCTTGAACGAACCGGTGGGATTCATACTCTCGCACTTGAGCCACAGTTCGGCCACCCCAATCTGCTTGGCCAAATTCGGCGCATGCACCAAGGGGGTGCTGCCCTCGCCCAGCGACAGGATGGGGGTTTCTGCATCCATCGGCAAAAAATCGCGGTAACGGACCAGCAAAGGGCGGTAGGCTGACATGGGGTTCTCCGAAGTGACATGGGGGTTGAAATGATAGACGAATGAAAAAGGCCCATTCCGGCGTGGAATGGGCCTTTGAGGAAGGACCTGTTCTAAAGAGAGTGCTCAGCCACGCGCCAAAGCACCGCTCGACGACGAGGTAATCGTCGTGGGGGCGGTGGTGGTGGTCATCATGGAACTCTGCATGGCGGGGATTGTAGGCGCCGGGATTGCTTCGTCAACTTGCCCCAAACTTGCCCAAGGCTGGCGGGTCAAGGAACCCCGACCGTCAGGGAGGGGACGCTGGCACG
>CAZVNU010000186.1:0-5075 GCA_964628335.1 uncultured Phycisphaeraceae bacterium | reverse complement strand
GGGTTCCTTTTCAAAGGGATGACGCGCGTGACCCGCCAGCCCTGCTTGGACCGGCGACATCTGCGTCTGCTTTGCGAGTTCAGGGTCTGTGCATTACAGTCGCCCCCCACATCATGAAAATCATCCCCAATGCCGTCCTGCTGCTCGCTGTTTTTTGCGCTTCTTGCGCTTCGATGGCGCAACCCCAGTCTGTGCGGCCAGCTCTGCCGATCGCGCCCCTGACCTACGATCATCCGGCCAACCCCGGCAAGTGGCATACCGAAGGTCTGCCCATCGGCAACGGCCGCTTGGGCGCGATGCTGTTTGGCGGGGTGAAGGCGGAGCGCATTCAGTTCAACGAGAACACGCTTTGGGGCGGAGCCAACAACTGGGATGGCGGTTACGACACCTCAGACAAAGGCTTTGGTGGCTACCGAAATTTCGGCGATGTGCTGATTGACTGGCAGGGCGCGCCAGCGCAAGTGCCGACGGATTACAAGATGAGCTTGGATTTGGCGACGGGCATCCACCGCGTGGCCTTCACCGATGCCAAGGGGGCGAAGGTGTCGCGCGAGGCGTTTGCCAGCCGGCCGGACCAAGTGATGGTGTTCCGGTACACGGCGGACAAGCAGGGGGCGTTTTCGGGGAAGATCAGGTTGAAGCCGGGGCAGGGGGGGGCGAAGGTTATCGCCGAGGCCAAGGGAATAGCCTTCGAGGGCGCGATGGCGAACGGCCTCAACTATGCGGCTCACTTGTGCGTGGAAACCGAGGGCGGCAAGGTTTCCGCCCAGGGAGACACGGTCGTCTTCTCCGATTGCGATACGCTGACCCTGCTGCTGGCCGCGCATACCAATTACAAGCCCGATTACGCGTCCGGCTGGCGTACCCGCGGGGACTCCCTGGCCGATGCTGCGGTGGAAATCGGCCGTGCCGCCGCGAATGCCTACGCCGACCTGCGCGCCGCCCACATCGCCGACTTCACCAAGTTGATGTCCGCCTGCCAGGTCGACCTTGGCCAATCCCCGCCCGAAGTTCAAAAACTCACCACCCTCGAACGCCTGCGCCGCTACACCGACAGCGGCAACTTCACGAAACCCGCCGCCGATCCGCAGCTTGAAGCGCAATTGTTCCAGATGGGGCGCTACCTCCTCGTCTCCTCTTCGCGCCCCGGCGGATTGCCCGCCAACCTGCAAGGGCTGTGGAACGCCAGCAACAATCCGGACTGGGCCAGCGACTACCACAACAACATCAATGTGCAGATGAACTATTGGCCGGCCGAAGCGACCGGCCTTGGCGAGTGCGCAGAGCCGCTGATGGATTTCATCGTGAATCAAGCCCCGGCCTGCCGCGTCGCCACCCGGCGGGCGTTCGGCGCCAAGGTGCGCGGCTGGACCGCCCGCACCAGCCAGTCGCCTTTGGGCGGCAACGGCTGGGATTGGAACATCCCCGCCAGCGCCTGGTACGCCCTGCATGTGTACGACCATTGGGATTTCAGCCGTGATGAGGAATTCCTGCGCGAGACGGCCCACCCCGTGCTCAAGGAAATCTGTCAATACTGGGAAGACCGCCTGAAGAAACTTCCCGATGGCACCTTGGTCGCCCCCGACGGCTGGTCGCCCGAGCACGGCCCGCGTGAAGACGGCGTGATGCACGACCAGCAACTGATCTGGGAACTTTTCGACGACTATCTCAAGGTGGCGGCGGCCCTTGGCGTGGACGCCGACTACCGCGCGAAAATCGCCGACATGCAGATGAAACTTGCGCCCAACAAAATCGGCAAGTGGGGCCAGTTGCAGGAATGGCAGGCCGACCGTGATGATCCCGGCAATCACCACCGCCACACCTCGCACCTGTTCGCGCTGTACCCCGGGCGGCAAATCAGCAAGACCGGCACGCCGGCCTTGGCGCAAGCGGCCAAGGTCTCCCTGTTGGCGCGCAGCAACGACACCAGCGACAAGACCGGCAAAGCCTGGTCGCCGGCCGACATGACCGGCGACAGCAACTTCAGTTGGGTGTGGCCGTGGCGCGCCGCCATGTGGGCGCGCCTTGGCGAGGGCGACCGCGCCCATGCCTTGGTGCGCGGCAAGGCCGGCAACACCGGGCCCAATGGGTTGAGCCTTTACATCCCCTATTTCAGGCACCGCAACGAACTCATCCAACTCGACGGTTCTTTCGGCTTCACCGCCGCGGTGGCCGAAATGCTGCTGCAATCCCATGCCGGTGAAATCCACCTGCTGCCGGCCCTGCCCAAGGCTTGGGTGGCGCAAGGTTCGTTCAGGGGGCTATGCGCCCGTGGCGGCTTCAGCGTGGATTGCGCCTGGAAGGAGGGTGCCGTGGTGTCCGCCACGGTATCCGGCAAGCCCGGTGCCAAGGCCGTGGTGCGCATCGGCGGCCGCAAGGTGCCGGTGAAGATGCCAGCCTCCGGCCGGGTGGAACTTGGCGCGGATTTGCGGGTGAAATGATGGCAATCTTTTGGGGTTGTTCGTCCGTCGGAGACGCACTCGTTTCGCCATCGCATCACCCTTGGCGTTGCAAGCGGCGCTTGCTCCAAGCAAATCATTCCTGCTTGACTTTCACTTGCTTGGCTTCGCCGTTGACCACGACTTGCGCCTCGTGCGCTTGCTTGGCGGTGAGTTGGTATGAAGTCACTTTGCCCTTCTCCCACTTCATGTCGACCGTCAATCCGCCGCGGGCGCATAGGCCGCGGACCTGGCCGGTTTCCCACGCCTTGGGCAGGGCCGGCAGCAGTTCGACCACGCCGTCGTGGGATTGCACCAGCATCTCGGCCACGCCGGCGGTGTAGCCGAAGTTGCCGTCGATCTGGAAGGGCGGATGCAGGTCGAACAGGTTGGGCGCCAGATAAGTGGACATCAAGGTGCTGGAGAGCTTCCACGCGCGGTCGCCGTCGCGCAGGCGGGCCCACAGGTTGATCTTCCAGCCGGCGCTCCAGCCGGTGGCGGCGTCGCCGCGGTAGTTGAGCGACTGGACGGCGGCCTTGGCCAGGTCCGGCGTTTGGTCCGGGGTGATCTGGTGGCCGGGGTACACCGCGTACATGTGCGAGACATGGCGGTGGTGGTTGGTGCGCACGCCGCGCTCCAGATCATCCTCCATCCATTCGCGCAGCTGCCCCGCCTCGCCGACTTGCGGCTCGGGGAGGCGGGCGCGCAGTTCCGCGAGTTTGGCGCAGAAAGCCTCTTCTTTGCCGACCACCTTGCCGGCCTCGATGCAGTTCGTGAACAAATCGCGGACGATCATGGTCTGATAGAACGCGCCGCGGGTGAGCGGGCCCTGCTCGGGCGAGTAGGCCGGCGAGACCACGAGCCGTCCGTCCGGCAACGGCTGCAGGTTGGCGCGCCAGAATTCGGCGGCGCCCTTGAGCAGGGGCCAGCCGGTCTTGCGCAGGAATTCCCGGTCCTGCGTGAAGGCATAGTGCTCCCATGCGTTGTTGCAGAGGAAGGCGGCGCTTTCAGCCGCCGGCATATGCACGCCCCGGTTCGATCCGGGAGCGGTGAATCCCCAGACATTGGAGGCGATGTGGGCGACCCAGCCGTCCGTGCCGTAGTGGATCTTGGCCGTCTTTTCGCCGGGTTGGCGCAGGTCGGACATCCAGTCCATCAGCGGCAGGGCGCACTCGGACAGGTTGCAGGGCCCCGCCGGCCAGTAATTCATCTGCAGGTTGATGTTCAGGTGGTAGTCGCCATTCCACGCCGGGCTGTTGGTGTTGTTCCAGATCCCCTGCAGGTTGGCCGGCAGGCCGCCGGGCCGCGAGGAGGCGATGAGCAGGTAGCGGCCGTATTGGAAGAGCAGCGCTTCCAGCCCGCGGTCGTCCTTGGTCTTGCGGTAGCGGGCCAGGCGTTCGTCGGTGGGCAGGGCGCGCGCGGCGGCGTCGGTCGGCCCCAGGGTCAGGGCCACGCGCTCGAACAGGGCGCGGTGGTCGGCCGTGTGGCGGGCCAGCAATTGGTTGAAATTGGCGCCGGCCAAGGCGGCGGCGGTCTTCGCGTTGCGCGCGGCCGGTTCCTCGCCCTTGTAGTCGGGGTAGGCCAGCTTGTAGTCGGTGGCGCCCAGAACCTTCACCGTCGCGGCGTCGGCGCCGACCACGCGCAGGCGGCCGTTGTCGACGGACACGGCGCCGCCTTCGGTTTCCACGATCAGGCAGGCCTCGAAGGCCATGCCGGCGGGGTTGCCGGCCCCGTTGTCCACCCGGCCGGAGAGGAAAATCTTGTTGCCTTCGACGCGCGCGGTGGCGTTCTTGTGCAGGCTGTCCAACGCGAGCGCAAACGAGACCTTGCCCTTGCCGTCGGCCTCGAAACGGGCGGCCAGCACCTGGTCGGGGTGGCTGCAAAAATAAGCGCGCCGGTGCGCGGTGCCGCCGGCGTTGAAGGAGACCCGGGCGACGCCGGAGGAAAGGTCGAGGTCGCGCCGGTAATCCTGGACATCCTTCGCGTCCACCGGCAGGCCGTCGAACTCGAAGCGGGCGTCGCAGAAGGATTGGAAGGCGCCGAAATCCGGCTTGCCGTAGCCGCGCGTGCTGAGGAAGTCCCTGACGGCGACCTTGCCCGCCTCGTCGCGCTTGCCTTCGGCCAGCAGCTGGCGCACGCGCAAAAGCGCGGCGTCGGCGCCGACGCGGTCGTTGTCCTTGGCCGGCCAACCGCTCCACAGGCTGGACTCGTTGAGCATCAGGCGGTCCTTGCCGATGCCGCCGAACACCATGCCGCCCAGGCGGCCGTTGCCCAGGGGCAGGGCCTGCATCCAGTCCTTCGACGCCGGCTTGTCGTACCACAGGCGCGGGCTTTCGCCCTGGAAGGCCGCCTGGGCCGCCACGGGCCCGGGATGGGTCGCGCAAGCGGACAAGACCGGGGTGAGCAGGCAGAGCGTGGCGGCCAACGGGCGGAGGGTGTTTTTCATCGTGGGGGCAAGGGTGGCCAAAGGAAGAATGCGTGGGTGCTTCCAAAGACGGTTCACCTTCCATTAAATTACCAATGCCGTCCGGGATTTCGACGCCTTGTAGTTGCGCCTGATTCTCAACTTACGCTTTCTGTTGCCAGGGCTGGCGGGTCAACAGCGCAAGTGCTTGTTGGAGCGCGGGTGTCCCCACC
>CAZVNU010000185.1:4210-5096 GCA_964628335.1 uncultured Phycisphaeraceae bacterium | reverse complement strand
ATTGGGATGCACTGGTCACCACCGCTCCGCACGACACCTTGGACAAACCCTTGGCCAAGCATTTGCCGGTGGGGGGCGACCTGGGGCCGGCCTTGTCCAAGGCGGTGCGGGCCAGCGAGGCTTTTTTGGCCACCCATGAGATCAACCTGACCCGGCTTGAAATGGGCGAGGCGCCCATCACGCACATTTGGCCGTGGGGCCAAGGTCGCTTGCCGGGCCTGCGCCCGTTGCCCGAGCAGTTGGGTTTGCGGGTGGCGATGGTGGCCGCGCCCGGTTTGGCGGTGGGGCTGGCGCAAGCCATGGGCATGGGGGTGGTGCAAAGTTCCCCCGACGGTTCGCCGGCGGCCCTGGCGTTGGCCACCATCCGGGCTCTGGCCGAGCACGATGTGGTGGTGGTGCATGCCCGGTTGGGCGCGCCCTTGGACCAAGCAGGGGGCCAGACCGAGGACGGCCCGCTGGCCAAAGCGGCGGCCATCGGCGGTTTTGACGCCGGATTCATGGCCCCGGCGGTGAAGGCGCTGGAAGCCGGCGGCACCCCTTGGCGGGTGCTGGTGGTGCCGGATCACGGCATGTCGGCGGTTTCCGGCGCGCATGTGCGCGGGCCGGTGCCGCTGCTGATGGCCGGCCACCGCGTGCCCCATGTGGTGGACGCCCGCTACACCGAGGCCAACGGCGCCAAGGGCGATCTGCAAATCCACCGCGGCGAGCAGTTGCTGGAGCATTTTTTGAAGAGCGGTTTGCAACTGGAGCGCGGCAGGTCCTGAACCCCAACATACCACCATGTCCGACCCGCTCAAACTCGCCATCATCGCCGGCCATCCCCTGATCTCGGTGCAAACCGTGGATGAGGAGCGCACCGTGCAGCAACTCAGGCGGATTGCCAACG
>CAZVNU010000185.1:0-4200 GCA_964628335.1 uncultured Phycisphaeraceae bacterium | reverse complement strand
ACCCCGTTGGTGGAATGGAGCGCCTCCATCGGTTTCTGGAGCGGCCACCCTTCGTTTGGCACGCATGAAAAAGGGGTGGAAGAACCCGCCGCCGCCCTGCGCGCAATCAACGACTGGAAGTTCGAGAGCCGCATTTATCTGCTGCACGATCTTGGGGTCCATTGCCGCGACGCCGTGGTGCACCGCCTGCTGCGCGATTTGCACGGCCGGGCCCATGTGACGGTGGTGCTGCTGGACTGCGTGCCTTTGCCTGAAAACATCCGCCGCCTGGCGGTGCCGGTGGTGGTGGCCCCGCCCACGCCGGCCGAATTGGAGCAGGTCGTGCGCGACATCTTTGTGCGGGTGCAGCAGAAGACCGGGCGCAAACTGACCGCCTCGCTGACCCGGCGCGACATGGATGTGCTGGTGCAGACTCTGCGCGGACTGACCCTGGCCGAAGCCTCGCGGGTGGTGGCCAGCGCGCTGCACGCCGACGGCGCCCTGACCGCCAAGGATGTGCCGCTGATCGTCGAAGCCAAGCGCAATTTGCTGCAAAACGCCGGCACTTTGGAATCGGTCGCCGTCAATGTGGGGGTGGACGAAATCGCCGGGTTGTTCAACCTCAAGCGCTGGCTCAAAACCCGCCGTGGCGGCATGGGGCAGGAGGCGCGCGATTTCGGCCTTGACCATCCGCGCGGCATCCTGCTGCTGGGGGTGCAGGGCTGCGGAAAAAGCCTGTGCGCCAAGGCGGTGGCCGCCGATTGGAACATGCCACTGCTCAAAATGGACCCCGGCGTGCTGTATCAAAAATACATCGGCGAAAGCGAAAACCGCCTGCGCGAATCGCTGGCCCAGGCCGAAGCCATGGCTCCGGTGGTGCTGTGGATCGACGAGATTGAAAAAGCCTTCGCCTCGGCCGGCAGCGATTCGGCCGACGGCGGGTTGTCGCAGCGCATGTTCGGCACTTTGCTGACCTGGATGCAGGACCATCGCAGCCCGATTTTTTTGGTGGCCACCGCCAACAACATCCAGTCCTTGCCGCCGGAATTGATGCGCAAGGGGCGTTTTGACGAGGTGTTTTTCGTGGACTTGCCCGCCGGGGAAGTGCGCAGGCAGGTGTTTTCCGTGCATCTGAAAAAACGCAACCGCGACCCGCGAAAATTTGCGCTCGATGCCTTGGCAAGCGCCGCCGAAGGCTTCAGCGGTGCTGAAATCGAGCAGGCCGTGATCGGCGCCCTGTACGCGGCGTTTGCCGAAAAAACGGAACTGGCCGACCGCCACCTGCTGGCCGAAGTCAAGACCACCCGGCCGTTGTCGGTGCTGATGGCGGAAAAAGTCAATCAGTTGCGCGCCTGGGCCGCCGGCCGCTGCGTGATGGCGGATTGAACTTATCTTTTGGGCCCAAGGCCGGCCGGAACTACCATGAGGCACAGGCTTTGTTCGAGTTCTTGCCCAGGGAGCCCCGCCATGAATGCCGAGCAAAGCCGTGTGGCCCGCACCCAAGCCGCCCCGCACCTGTTGCGCGATCCGCGCCTGGACTGCGGCGGGGAACTGTGGGATTTGTGGGGCCCGTATTTGAGCGAGCGGGCCTGGGGCACGGTGCGCGAGGATTACAGCAAGGATGGCGCGGCGTGGGAGTATTTCCCCCATGAGCATGCCAGATCGCGGGTGTACCGTTGGAATGAGGACGGCTTGGGCGGCATCAGCGACGACAAGGGCCGTTTGTGTTTTGCGCTGGCGCTGTGGAACGGGCAGGATGAAATCCTCAAAGAACGCTTGTTTGGTTTGAATGGCCACGAGGGCAACCACGGCGAGGACTGCAAGGAGTGCTATTTCTACCTCGACAACACGCCCAGCCACGCCTGGATGCGCATGCTGTACAAATATCCGCAGGCTGCCTATCCCTATGCCGAGTTGCGGGCGCAAAACAAGCGGCGCACCAAGCAGGACCCGGAATATGAATTGGTGGACACCGGTATTTTCAAGGACAACCGTTATTTCGATGTGCGGATTGATTATGCCAAGGCCGGGCCGGAGGACATCTGCATCAAAATTGAAGTGTGGAACCGCGGGCCGGATCCGGCAACACTTCACCTGTTGCCGACCGCTTGGTTTCGCAACACCTGGGGCTGGGGCTGCGCGGAACACAAACCGAGCATTGCGGCGATGGCGTCCCCCAAGCCCGGCGTATCGGCCATGCGGTTGCGGCACCCGGCGCTGGGTGAATACCGCCTGTATGCGTCTGATGCCGACGGGTTGCTGTTCACTGAAAACGAAACCAACTTCAAGCGCCTGTTCGGCACGCCCAACCGGGCGGCGCATGTCAAGGACGCATTCCATGATTATGTGGTTTCCGGCACCCAAGGGGCGGTCAATCCGGCCCGGACCGGCACCAAAGCCGCCGCCCGTTTCATCCGCACGCTTCCCGCTGGTGGCAGCACGGTGATCCGTTTGCGTTTGGTGGCGGCCAAGGCGCAAGCGGCAACCCCGGCCGATCCGTTCGCCGGATTTGATGACTTGCATCGGTTGCGCTTCCATGAAGCCGACACCTTTTACCGCGACCTGCAGCCTGCCGGACTTTCGGATGAAGAACGAGCCGTTCATCGCCAAGCGATGGCCGGCATGCTCTGGAGCAAGCAGTTTTACCACTATGTGGTGGCCCAGTGGCAGGACGGCGACCCCGGCCATCCCGCTCCGCCGCCTGAGCGCAAGCAGGGGCGCAACCAGGCTTGGCGCCATCTGTACAACGAGCGGGTGATGTCGATGCCCGACAAATGGGAATACCCGTGGTACGCCTCGTGGGATTTGGCCTTCCACTGCATTCCCCTGGCGCTGGTGGACCCGCAATTCGCCAAAGCGCAGTTGGATTTGCTGTTGCGCGAGTGGTATCTGCACCCCAACGGCCAGATGCCGGCTTATGAGTGGGCTTTTGGCGATGTCAATCCGCCGGTGTTTGCCTGGGCCGTGTGGCGGGTGTACCAGATCGAAGGCAAGCACCACGGCAAGCATGACCGGCGCTTTCTCGAGGGCGTATTCCACAAATTGCTGATGAATTTCACCTGGTGGGTCAACCGCAAGGATGCCGATGGCAACAATGTGTTCCAGGGCGGCTTCCTTGGCCTTGACAACATCGGTGTGTTCGACCGCTCGGCGCCCTTGCCCACCGGCGGCCGTTTGGAGCAATCCGACGGCACCAGCTGGATGGCCATGTTCGCCCTCAACATGATGCAAATCGCCTTGGAATTGGCCAAAGGAAATCCGGTGTACGAAAGCATCGCCACCAAATTCTTCGAGCATTTTCTGGCCATCGCCGACGCCATGAACAACCTGGCCGGCGCCGGCATCGGTTTGTGGGATGAGGAAGACCAGTTTTACTACGATGTGTTGACGCTGCCAAGCGGCGAGAAGCAGCGCATGAAAGTGCGCTCGCTGGTGGGGCTGATTCCCTTGTTTGCGGTGGAGACCCTGGAGCCCGACTTGATCAACCGCATGCCTGGTTTCAAGGCGCGTTTGGAGTGGGTTCTTGAAAACAAACCGGAATTGGCCAAGCAGGTGTCGCACTTGCACACCCCTGGCGTGGGGGATCGGCGCCTGTTGGCCCTCTCGCGCGGCAACCGGCTGAAGAAAATTTTGGGGCGCATGCTCAATCCGGAAGAATTCCTCAGCGATTTCGGCATTCGCTCCCTGAGCAGGTACCACGACAAGAATCCCTTCGTTTTCGGCGTGGACGGCGCGGCGCACAGCGTGTCATATTGCCCGGCCGAATCCCAATTCGGCATGTTCGGCGGCAATTCCAACTGGCGCGGCCCGGTGTGGTTCCCGGTCAATTTCCTGATGATTGAATCGCTGCAGAAATACCACCATTTTTACGGCGACAGCCTGACGGTGGAATGTCCGGCTGGTTCTGGCATCCACCTGACCCTGGGCCAGGTCGCCGACGATCTTTCACGCCGTCTGGCTGCGCTGTTCATGCCGGGCGCCGACGGGCGCCGACCCTTCAATGGCGGCAACGCCTATTTTCAGACCGACCCTCATTGGCGCGACCATATCCTGTTCAATGAGTATTTCCATGGCGACAACGGCGCCGGCCTTGGCGCGAGCCATCAAACCGGTTGGACCGGGCTGGTGGCGAAGTTGATTCAGCAGCAAGGGGAGTGGCGAAAGTAGCAGGGCTGGCGGGTGATGGAGCGCGGGTGTCCCCACCCGCAAATGCCGCCCGGG
>CAZVNU010000184.1:0-5098 GCA_964628335.1 uncultured Phycisphaeraceae bacterium | reverse complement strand
GGGTGTCCCCACCCGCGCTCCAACAAGCCCGTGCGCTGTTGACCCGCCAGCCCTGTGGCTATCAGGCGCTCACTTCGCCAAATCCACCAAAATATCCAGCCCGCGCTCCAAGTTGGCGTCGGCGCAGGCATAAGAAATGCGGAAATGGGTGTCGCGTTCCGAGAACACGGCGCCCGGGATGGTCAGCAGGTTTTTCTCCAACGCCTTGTGGACGAATTGGGTGCCGGTCAACCCCAGTTTTTCCGGCACTTTGGGAAAAGCGTAAAAAGCCCCGCCCGGCACCGTCAGTTCGTAATGCGGGCTTAGGCGCGTAACCACCAAGTCGCGCTTGCGCTTGTAATCGGCCACATGGTGGGCCACCGGGGTCTTGAGCGCCTCCACCCCCGCCGCCTGCACCATCGAGGGGGCGCAGACAAAGGTGTATTGCTGCAGCTTGGTGCATTGGTCGATCACCGCCTTGGGGCCGGTCATGTAGCCCAGACGCCAGCCGGTCATGGCCCAGGTTTTGGAAAAGCTGCGCAGCAAAATGACATTGCGGGTGGTCCGCAGCGGCGAGGGGCAACTGCCGACATCCATCTCGTGGCAGAAGGCGTCGTAGATTTCATCCGACACCAGCAGCACGCCGGAGCGCTCGCACACCTGTGCCAGCGCCTGTGCATTGGCTTGGGTGGAGACGATGCCGGTGGGGTTGCCCGGCGAGCACAGCAGCACCAATTTGGTGCGCTTGGTGATGAGTTTTTCCACCCGCTCGGCGGTCAATTGAAAATCGGGATAGGTGTCGGCAAACACCGGCACGCCGCCGAACAGCTTGACCAGATGCTTGTACATCACAAAATAAGGGTCGGGCACGATCACCTCGTCGCCAGGCCCGATGGTGGCCATCATCAGCAGCATCAGCGCGCCGGACACGCCGGAGGTCACCAGCAAACCGGTGTCATCGGGCAATTGCTCGGAGCCGCTGGCGCCAAGCGTAGCGGGAAATTCGCCGGCCAATTGGCGGATTAGGTCCAAACGCAAATCCGGTGCACCCTGGGTCTGGGTGTAGGCATTGCGGCCGCCCTCGATGGCCGCGATGGCGGCGGCGCGGATGTTTTCCGGCACTTCGAAATGCGGCTGGCCGATGGAAAGATTGGCCGGATTCTCAAGGCTGGCGGCCAGGTCGAAAATTTTGCGGATGCCGGAGGCATCCACGGCGTGGGCACGGTCGGCGATGAGGGTTGCGTAGTCCATAGGGGCGGGAAGAATAGGGCAAAACAAAGCCGATGGCGACGAAGAAAAGCCACCGGATGGTTCCGGTGGCTTTTGGCTGATGAATGCGGACCCGGACATGCCAAGGCATACCCGGGCGCACGCACGCTTATTTCATTTTGATGCTGCGGACTTTTTGCAAGCCGAGCACGGGGTTCTTCTTGGCGTCGAACTTGCCTTCTTGGGTCAGTTTGGCCATGCGCTCGGCGCGGCTGAGCACATTGCGGTGGGCGGTCAGGCCGCCCTTGAATTTCAGGCTGGTATCAATGCTCATGGGAATCTCCTAAAGGTTGATCCGGGTGGATCGTGATGTTTTTGGATGACGGAAAGGGCGGGGATTATGCCACAAGGCGCCCGTGTGTGCAACTCAGGGGGCGTACTTTTCCAGCATCAGGCTGCGGAAGGGGTTGCCACCCCGGTTTCTCTTAGCCCACTGCTCGCCCAATCCCAGCAGCGCGGCCCGTGCTTTTTCCATCTCCACCCGCTCGTGGGACTTGAACCCCAGGTTCACGGCATACAGCGTGACCATCGGCAACCCCCCTGGTTTCGGGTCTTTGCGCACCACGGGCACCCGCCAGGTCGCCTGCCCGTGGGTGGCCAGAAAGCGGGCGTATTTTTCACCTTCCGCCTCGGGAACCTGGCACAGGCGCACATAGTTGAGACCAATCTGACGGGGGTCATTGGCAGGCGGCACATCGGCAGCCTCGGCGGTGCCTTTGGCGGTCATGATGGATTCAGTGATACGGGCCACTTCCCGCTGATGCTTTTGCGTCAATTGATGGGTGGTGACTTTTTGCGAGATTTTCCAGCCAAAGCCGAAGGCGATCGAGGCCAGCAGCAACGCGCCGACCGCCAAGATCGCCACCATCTGCCGGCTCAAACGGTACACCGGTGCCGCCGGCTCGCCGGGCACTTGGCCGCCTGCGCCGGTCCCGGCGCCGGGCTTGGCCCAGTCCGGCAATGAACTCTTGCGCGCCGGCTTGATGCGCGTCTGGGATTCATTGGCCATGGCCGCTTCCCCCGTCCTTGGCACAACCCCAAGCAATCGCGCTGGCCGCCGCCATGCCACGCACATGGGTGAGCGAAAGCGCCCACGACACGATGCCCATCCCGTCGGCCCACTGCGCCGCCTTGCCATGCAACCGGACCGACGGGGCGCCGGCCGCCGAGCGCAGCACCTCCACCTCGGTCCATTGGATGCCGCCGGCCAAGCCGGTGCCAAGCGCCTTGAGAACCGCTTCTTTGGCGGCAAAACGCGCGGCATAGGCTTCTACCCGCCGCACCTGATGGGTATCGCAATAAGCCCGCTCCCCGGCGGTAAAGCAGCGCGTCAAAAAACGCTCGCCGTGCTCTTCGAGCAAATGGGCAATGCGGTCGGTGTCGGTCAAATCAATGCCGTGGCCAAGAATCATGCCCGGATTCTAGTCTGAATGATTTAGGATGCGCGCCATGACCTCTTCCCCCCCCACCCATCCTCTGCCCGGCCTCTACCACCACTTCAAAGGTGCGCCCTACCGCGTGATCTGCGTGGCCCGCCATTCGGAAACGCAGGAGGATGTGGTGGTCTACCAAGCCCTCTACGGCGAACACGGGCTGTGGGTGCGCCCGCTGGCGATGTTCATCCAGCAGGTTGAACACCAGGGGCAGTGGGTGGCCCGTTTCAAGCGGGTGGCGGATTGAAAAGTGGACGCGGCGGCTATGTGCGTGGGGATAGATACAAGAACAACAACGCGCGCCAAATTTGGGCGCGCGTTGTTGTTTAGGGGGTTTGCGGTGAACGCGGCGGGCCGCCGCGCCTACTTTCACTCTTCCATTTCCAGTTCGCCGTCCAGGAAGCCTTGCAACTTGCGGGCGCGCACGGGGTGTTGGAGTTTGCGGATGGCCTTGGCTTCGATCTGGCGCACGCGCTCGCGGGTGACTTTGAAGATGCGGCCGACTTCTTCGAGCGTGTAGGTGTAGCTGTCGCCGATGCCGTAGCGCAACTTGATGATTTCACGCTCGCGGTAGGTCAGGGTCTTGAGCACCTGTTCCATGCGCTGTTTGAGCATGTCGTTGGCGGCGGTGTCCATCGGGCGCTCGGAGGATTTGTCCTCGATGAAGTCGCCGAAGCTCGAATCTTCGTTTTCGCCGATGGTCTTGTCGAAGGAAATCGGGTGGCTGCTCGACTTCATGATGCGACGCACTTCGATGGCGGGCATCTTGGCGATTTCGGCGATTTCTTCGATCGCCGGATCGCGGCCGAATTGCTGGAGCAACTGCTTCTCGATGTTGCGCAGGCGGCTCATGGCTTCGATCATGTGCACCGGCACGCGGATGGTGCGGGCCGAGTCGGCGATGGCGCGGGTGATGGCTTGGCGAATCCACCAAGTGGCGTAGGTCGAGAATTTGAAGCCGCGCTTGTATTCGAATTTCTCCACGCCGCGCATCAGGCCGGTGTTGCCTTCCTGGATCAGGTCGAGGAAGGGCAGGCCGCGGTTGCGGTATTTCTTGGAGATGGACACCACCAGGCGCAGGTTGGCGCCGGCCAGTTCGCGCTTGGCGTCTTCGTATTCGTTGAAGGTGACATCGATGTCCTTGAGGTGGGCTTCCAACGCCTCGGGCTCCATCAGCACCAGGTCGCGCAGGCCCAGCAACTCTTCCTTGAGCACGACCACATCTTCGGCCTCAAAGCGCTCGGGATGGGCTTTGGCTTCCACCAAGGTGGCGGCCACTTCGCGGATTTTCTTGGCCACCGCCTGCACCTTGACCAAACAAGGTTGCACATGGTTGGTGCGCAGCGAGCATTCCTCGACGAAAATCGCCATTTTGCGGCGGCGGCGGCTCATGATGAAGGCCAAACGCTCGCGGGTTTCTTTGGGGGTGTGGAAATCGCAGATTTTTTCCCAGTCCAGGCGGTTCAGGCGCAGCAGTTCCTTGATGGTCCGCAGGTTGTAGGGAATGCGCTTGGCCAACTTGCCCTTGGCGTCGTCTTCGCTGGTGGAAATGTCGATGGTGCGGTCAAAGGGCATGTCGCCCTTGACCACTTGCTCCAGCGTGTCGACGGCGGCGGTGATGGCGTAATCGTTGTCCAAGGTCAGGCGGCGGTACATCACGCGGCAGGTTTCAATTTTCTTGGCCAGGCGCAATTCCTCGTCGCGGGTGAGCAACGGGGTTTCGCCCATCTGGGTCAGGTACAAACGAACAGGGTCGTCTACGCGCTTCTGGCCGTCGGACAAGGCGGCGACCAGCTCGGCCTTGGTGGCGGCATCCAAATCGGACAGGTCGCCGTCTTCGCTGGCCGGGGCATCGTCGCCGCCGGCAGGCGGGGCATCATCGTCATTGGGCGGCAGGACCACTTCTTCGTCCTCCAAGCCCACACTCTTCATCACATCGGGAGTGGCGTCGGATTCGTTGTTTTCAGCCTCCTCCTGCTTCTCCAACTCGGCTTCCAACTGCATGCGGATCAGGGTTGCCGGCCGGTATTGGGGCCGCTGCACCAAGGGCAGCGACAGGTCGGTGATCAGACGAATGCCGCGCGAAGCCAGAATGATCATGAAGCGGTCGAGCTTGTTCAAATCCACATAAGCATCGGGGATGAGCGCGATCAACTGGTCAAAGGTGATGTAACCCTGTTTCTCGCCCCAGGCGAGCAACTCCGCGATGGCCGGATGAATGGGGGCGATGGGCTCCCACTTGGCGTGGGATTTGGTCGCAGGGTGGGCGGCGGGAGCGGCAGCGTGCTTGGCGGTGGGCATAAAGACTGGGGTGTGATGACGCGGCAGAGTAACCGGACGAAATGACGGGACAAAATGACGGGGAAAATGACGGGACAGCCGCCGCAGCGGACTGCGGCCATAAGGACTAAAGGGCG
>CAZVNU010000183.1:0-5113 GCA_964628335.1 uncultured Phycisphaeraceae bacterium | reverse complement strand
GTCTGCGCGCGATGCTTGGGTGCGGGCGGTTTATTTCTTCTTGGCCGACTTGCGGGTGTTCTTGGTGGCGCCCTTGCCGGCGTTGACTTTTTTCACTTTGGGCACGCCCTTTTTGGCGCCGATTTTTTCCGGTTTTTTCATGGCCTTGTTGATGGCCCGGGTGGCGCGCTGCTTGGCGCGGGCGGGGTCGGCGGCCTGGGTGGGGGTGACGGTCCAGGAGGCGCGCGTCCCGGCAGGCTCGGTGACTTCCACGGCTTGCGCCGCGGTTTGGCGCTTGTTTTTTTCGCAGACCTTCCAGCACGCTTCGAGCACCTGGCGCACGCCCATGCCGGTGGCGGCGGACATGGAAAATATTTTTTTGGCTTTGGTGGCCTTGAGCAATTTTTCCACCAATTTCGCTTCCTGCGCCGGGGTCAGCAGATCGCTTTTGGAAAGGACGATCACCTCCGGCTTCTTGGCCAGATCGGCATCGTGCCCCTTGAGGGCGGTGCGGATGGCTTTGTAGTTTTTGAGGATGTCGGAGCCGTCGCTGGGCGCATGCTCCAGCACATGCAGCAGCACGCGGGTGCGTTCGACATGGCGCAAAAAGCGGATGCCCATGCCGGCGCCCAGGTGGGCGTTTTCAATCAGGCCCGGCATGTCGGCCACCACCAGGCGGCGTGCGCTGGCGCCGCTTCGGCCGGCGCCTTGTCCGGCGCTTATTTCAGCGATGCCAAGGTGGGGGCGCAGGGTGGTGAAGGGATAGTCGGCGATTTTCGGCGTGGCTTTGGAGATGCGGCACAAAAAGGTGCTTTTGCCGGCATTGGGTTTGCCAAGTAGGCCCACATCGGCCACCAGTTTGAGTTCCAGGCGCAGGCGCTTTTCCTGGTAGGCGCCGCCCGGCTCGGCTTCGCGCGGGGTTTGGTGGGTGGAGGTGGCGAAGTTTTTGTTGCCAAGGCCGCCGCGGCCGCCTTTGGCGATGACAAAGCGCATGCCGGGGGTGTGCATGTCCACGATGAGGGCCCCGGTGGGTTTGGAGTCCGGCGTGGGGGCGTGGATGGCGGCTTTTTCAGCGCCGCTCAGGAAAACTTCGTCCAAAAAGGCGTCGATGTCGGTGTCGGGCGACACTTCTTTGGGGAGTTCGCCCTGGGCGATTTCCTCGTAGACCTGGGTGCCCACCGTCACGCGCACGACCAAGTCGGCGTCCGCCGCGCCGTGCATGCCTTTGCGCCCGCCCTTTTCGCCGTTCTGGGCCTTCCAGTGGTGGCGGCCGGAGAAGTCGAGCAGGGTCTCCACCTCCGGATCGGCCAGCAGGATGACATCGCCGCCGCGGCCGCCGTCACCGCCGTAAGGGCCGCCCTTGGAGACGCCTTTTTCGCGCAGGAAGGCGACGGCACCATCGCCGCCGGGGCCGGAGCGGACTTCGATAATGGCGGAATCAATGATCATGGGTGGCGGCGGGGTGGGGGGCGGGAGCGTGGGCGCAAAGCGCCAATCAAAGGCTTTTTACACGAAAAAACCGGACGCCGTGGCGTCCGGTCGTTTCATGCGGGAATCTGCTGCTTAGGCTTGTTCGCGAACATGCACCTTGCGCCCCTGGAACTCGACGGTGCCGGGGGTGAGCGCAAACAGGGTGTAATCCTTGCCAACGCCGACATTGAAGCCGGGCTTGAAGGTGCCACCCACTTGACGGATGATGATGGAACCCGTTTTGGCTTGTTCGCCACCGTAAAGCTTGACGCCACGGTATTGGGGGTTGGAGTCGCGGCCGTTCTGGGTTGAGCCTTGTCCTTTTTTATGGGCCATGGGGGGCGCCTTTATGTTTGGGGTTGAATGGAATTCAGGGGGAAAGCCCGCAGGTCGGGCAGAGAAGGGAGGGGATTGTAGCAAGTGCTCCCGGATTTTCAAATGGCAGGGAAATGAAAACAAAAAAAAATACTTGCAGTCGGCTTTGCCCCCCCCTATGCTTCCAGCCCATAGCCTTTGGGATGGGCGCGCAAGCGTCTAAATCCAAGGCTGCCAGGCCTTCCTGAAAAACGCTTTTTGCTTTTTCAGGAACAAGGTCCGGTTTCCTTACCGTGTTTTGTTCGTGTTTTCACACAACCCACAGTTCCCCTCTCCGGAGACTCAGCGTTGATCACCCGCACCCATGCCGCCGCCACCCTTCTTTCCGCCGGTCTTGTCGCCGGAGCCACCTCTTTGGTGATTGCGCAGGACGCCACCGCGCCCTCTTCCGCCGACCTTTACAAGAAGGGCGTTGACCTTTTGGATTCCGGCTCCGCCACGGAAGCCCGCGAAGCCTTGCTTCGCGTCGATCCGTTGCAATTGCCCGAGGTTGATCGCGCCGCTTACTTCGCCGCCCTGAAGCGCGCCGAAAGCAAGCCCGCCGTCGTGGCTCCAGTCGAGCCCGAAGCGTCGAAGCCTGAAGTCTCCGCCGAAACTCCCGAAGCCGTTGCTCCCGCCACGGAAGCCCCCGCTGCTGCTGGTGGCGATGCATTGGCCAATGGCCGTGCGCAGGATCAGGCCGCGTTGGTGGCTGCCGGCGATGCCGCCATGGCCAAAAAGTTGTACGCCCAAGCCGCGCAAAAATATGCCAAGGCGCATGACTTGGCGCCCGATGACGCAGTGATCGCCGGCAAGCTGGCCGCCGCACAGTCCGCCCAATCCAGCCGTTCCGGATCGGCACTGGCAGTGGATTTGCAGCGTTACGATGTCGAGCACCAGCGTGTGCTCTCGCAGTTCAAGGCCGATATGGAAGACGGCAAGGCTCGCTTGGCCGCCCGTGATTATGCAGGAGCCAGCAACATGGCCAGCTCCGCCCGCGCGCATGCCAATCAGGGCCGCGAGTGGCTCTCGGTGAGCGAGTTTGACGCCATGCAGGCCAGTGTGAGCGCGTTCGTCACCTCCATTGACGCCGATGCGTTGCAACGCACCCTCGAAGGCCAGATTGACAAGGATTTTGGCGCCAAGCGCGATGCTGCGGCCCAAGCCAGTGCCGACAAGGCGGCCCGCGTCAACCAACTGCTGATCACCGCCCGCGCTTTGCAGCGCAACGGCCAGAATGCCCAGGCCCTGAATGCCGCCGAGCAGGCACTGGCTGCCGATCCAGGCAACATGGCCGCCGAAATGCTGACCGAAATGCTGCGCGACGAACTGTATCTGCGCAAGTCGGATTATCTGCTCAAGCAAAAGGCCAACCATACGGGGACCTTGGCCTTGGAAAGCCGCGAAGCGGTGATTCCCTACACCGATCTGATCAATTACCCCACCGATTGGCCGCAGATGTCGCAGCGCCGCATCGCGGCCGCCACCGGCGTTTCGATCGAGTCTGATGTCGACCGCAACACCCGCCATTTGTTGGATGAAAAAATCATCGAGACCGCGGCATTCAACGGCGACAGCTTGGAAACCGCGCTGAACTTCGTGCGCGATGCGACAGGCGTCAACATGGTGGTGCTTTGGGGCGCCATTGAAACGGCCGGCGTGCGCCGCGACCGTGCGATCACCCAGCCGCTCAAGCGCGTGTCGGCCGCCCAGTTGCTCAAGATCGTCCTGGAAAACGTGTCGTCCGATCTTGAGGGTGAATCGCGCCTGGATTACGCCATTGAAAACGGCATCGTCAAGGTGGCCACCCGCAAGGAACTGAAAAACAACACGGTTGAAAATGTTTACGACATCCATGACCTGCTGGTGCAAATCCCGCAGTTCACCGATGCGCCCGACTTCAGCCTGACCAGCGCGCTTTCAGCGGGTGGCGGTGCCGGTGGCGGTGGTGGCGGTGCCAGCATTTTTGGCGACACTGCCGCGGCCCCCGATGCGATTGATGAAAACAAGATGGTGGAAGATTTGATCACCCGCGTGAAGGAGCATGTGGGCACCCGCTCGGAGTGGGACGACAATTTGTCGGTCATCAGTTCTTACCGCAGCCAATTGATGGTCAAGACCACGCCGGAAAACCACCGTGCCTTGGCCAAGTTGCTTGAGGCCTTCCGCCAGACCCGCTCGGTGCAGATTTCCGTTGAAAGCCGCTTCCTGTTCGTGGACAACAACTTCCTTGAGGAATTCGGCGTTGATGTGGACATGACTTTCGCCGGGAAGAAAGGGTTGTCGCCTATTTCCGTGCAGCAAGGCCATGCGCCCACCCAAAGCGGCGGCGGCTCGGGCATGGCCGCGCGTCCCTCGGGCTCGTTGACCCCGGCCCCCTTCAAGGACGGTGACTCGGTGCCGCAGGCGCTGACTCTGGGTGCGTCGTACCTCAATGATTTGCAAGTGGACCTGTTGGTGACCGCGACCCAGGCCCACCGCACCGGCATCACCTTGACCGCCCCGCGCATCACCTTCTTCAACGGCCAACGTGCCTATGTGTTGGTGGGTCGCCAGGTGTCGTTCGTGTCCTCCCTGACCCCGATTCAAAACACCGGTTCGGCCACCCCCACCGTTTCATCGGTGCAAGCCGGCGTGGTGTTGGATGTGGAAGGCACGGCTTCGGCGGACCGCCGCTATGTGACTCTGACCTTGCGCCCCAGCTTGGCCAACCTGAAAGACCCCATTCGCCAGTTGGAAATCCGTTCTGCCCGCCCCCAGAACAACATTAACGGCCAGAATAACGGCGGTGGTCTGGGCGGTGGTCTGGGCGGTTTGCTTGGTGGTGATGATCCCCTTGACACTGGCATCGTGCTCGGCGTGATTGAAACCCCGGAACTGGAACTGACCCAAATCCGCACCTCGGTTTCCATCCCCGACCGCGGCACCTTGATGACCGGCGGCCAGCGTTTGATCTCTGAAAGCCAAGTGGAGGCCGGCGTGCCGGTGCTCTCCAAGATTCCGTTGATCGACCGCCTGTTCGCCAACTCGACCCAGGTCAAGGATGAGCGCACCTTGCTGATTCTGATCAAGCCGACCATCATTCTTCAGAACGAAGAAGAAGAAAGCCGTTGGCCAGGCGGCCCGCAGGACTGGAGCGCCTTCAATGTGGTGGCCCAGCCGGTGGAAGCCCGCTGAACCACCGTGCGTGTCAAATCAAAACTCCGCCGGCAGCCCCAAGGCTTCCGGCGGAGTTTTTTGTTGGCGAACCGGGATCAGGGCTGGCGGGTCAACAGCGTAAGTGCTTGTTGGAGCGCGGGTGTCCCCACCC
>CAZVNU010000182.1:0-5187 GCA_964628335.1 uncultured Phycisphaeraceae bacterium | reverse complement strand
CCAAATCCCCCCGCCACTATCGCCACCCCTGCCGTTGCGCCGATAAACTCCCCCATGTGCCGGTCATGGATGACCGGCCGTTTTCCCGCCTTTTCACGGACGATCCATGCGCCTGGACCGCCTTATTGCCGGTTTGCCCCTCTCCCTTCAGTCCGGTGAGGGTTCGCTCGACATCACGGGCCTGACCGATGACTCCCGCCAGGTGCAGCCCGGCTTTTTGTTCATTGCGCGGCCCGACCCGGCCGGCGGGCCCGGGGGGCTGGCGTTTGCGGCGCAGGCGGTGGCGGCCGGCGCGGTGGCGCTGGTGTGCGGCGCCGGGCAGCATCCGGCCGATGCCGCTGGCGCGGCGGTGGTCGAGGTCGATGCGGCCGTGCCGTTTGACCAGTCCATCGGCGGCCATCTGGCCAACACCTTTCACGGCAATCCGCTGGCGCAATTGAAAGTTCTGGCGGTCACCGGCACCAACGGCAAAACCACCTGCGCCACCCTGACCCAGCAGTTGGTCAACGGGCGCGGGGTCAAGTGCGGCATGGTGGGCACGGTGGCCATTGACTGCGGCCATGGCCCCAAGCCGGCGGCCCTGACCACGCCCGGTGCGGTGGAATTGGTCGAATGCTTCGCGCGGATGGTGCAAAACGGTTGCCAGGCCTGCGTGATCGAGGCCTCCAGCCATGCGCTGGACCAGGGCCGGGTGGGCATGATTTCATTCGCCGCCGCCGCCTTCACCAACCTGACCGGCGATCATTTGGATTACCACGGCACGATGGAAAAATACGGCGTGGCCAAAAAGAAACTGTTTGACGGCCTGCGCCCCGCGGCCACCGCCATCGTCAACGGCGCCGACGCCTGGGCCGACCGCATGCTGGCCGATTGCCGGGCGCAAATCCAGTGGCGGGCCGGCTCGTTGGCCGAACAGTTGCAGGACACCCAGCGCGATGTGTCGTGCGAGCGCGGCGAGTCGGGCGAAGAAGATGCCACCGGCGGCATGCCGCTGTGCTTTGAGCCCGGGTGCGGCGAGTTGCCGGTGTGGGTGTCGTTTGTGGCCTCGGTGCGCACCACCGCCGGCACCCAGGCGGTGTTCTCCGGCCCATGGGGCGAGGCCGACGCCTTTTTGCCCCTGGCCGGCGACCACAATCTGATGAACGCTTTGCAGGCGGCGGCGCTGGCCCATGCGGTGGCGCCGGTGCAAGGCACCGGGCTTGCCGCCCAAATCGGCGCGTTGCAGCCGGTGCCCGGCCGGTTGGAGGCGGTGGGCCCCGCCTGGCCGGCACCCCTGGTGCGCCATGACGGCCTGCCTGCGGTGCTGGTCGATTATGCCCATACCCATGATGCGCTCGACCGCGTGACCGAGGCGCTGCGTCCGTTGGTGGAGCATGCCAAAGGCGATCTGATTCTGGTGTTTGGCTGCGGCGGCGACCGCGACCGCACCAAGCGCGCCAAGATGGCGCGGGTGGCATGCGCGCGCGCCGATCGGGTGGTCATCACCTCGGACAATCCGCGCACCGAAGATCCGCAAGCGATCATCACTGGAATCTTGACCGGGGTGGCCGAGGATTATCAATCCAAGGTGCAGGTGATGGCCGACCGGGCCGAAGCTATCGCGCTGGCGGTGGCGGTGGCCAAGCCCAACGACACCGTGCTGATTTGCGGCAAGGGCCATGAGGATTACCAGATCATCGGCAAGACCAAACACCACTTCGACGACCGCGAGCAGGCGGCGGCGGCTTTGGCCAGGCGGTTGGCGGGAGGCGCGGCATGAATGCTTTCTGGACGGTTGAAGGTTTGGCCAAGGCCTGCGGCGGGCAGGTGTCTGGGAGCGCCGCGCACCCGCTCGGCAGTCGCACCCCATCCGCGCGTGATGCCGAGCGGGTGCTTGGCGCTCCCGGCATTGCCGGCATCACCCAAGACACCCGTGCGCTCAAGCCCGGCATGGCCTATCTGGCCATCAAAGGCGGGCGCTTGGACGGCCACGCGTTTGTGGCGCAAGCTTTTGCCGCCGGCGCCGCGTGTGCGCTGGTCGAGGCCGGTGCGGCGTATCCCGCCGATGCCGGCCCGTTGATCGTGGTCAAGTCCGCCGTGTTCGCGTTGCAGCAATTGGCCCGCGTTTGGCGTGATGAACTGGCGGCGGGGGGGTGTCAGGTGATCGCTATCTGCGGCTCCAATGGCAAAACCTCCACCCGTCATCTGCTGCACCAGGTATTGACTGCCTGCGGCTTGCCCGGTTCGCAAAGCCCCAAGAGCTTCAACAATCATTTGGGTGTGCCGCTGACCTTGCTGGCGGCCAAGCCCGCCGACAAGTTCGTGGCGGCGGAAATCGGCACCAACCATCCGGGTGAAATCGCCAATCTGGCGCAAATCGTCCGGCCGGACATCGCCGTCATCACCTCGATCGGCGAAGAGCACTTGGAATTTTTCAAAGACCTTGACGGCGTGGCCCAAGAAGAGGCCGCCGTGCTGTCTTACATGACGCCCCGCGGCTTGGCGGTGCTCTCGCCGCAGGCCGCCGGCCACACCGCGCCCTATGAGCGCATGACGGTGGGGGTGGAACGGGTGGTGGCCGATTTGGCCGATGCGGCCCTTCCCGCGGAGCTGTCGATGCCCGGCGCCCATGGCCGCTCCAACGCCGCCATCGTGGCGCGGGTGGCCCGCCACTTGGGCTGCTCCGACGGCGCCATTGCGCAGGCGCTTGGCCAGGGCCGGGCCGCCGAGGGCCGTTGGCAAACCATCCGGCTCGGGCGGGGCGTGACCTTGATTCACGACGCCTACAACGCCAACCCGTCGTCGGTCAATGCCGGCCTGGATGAACTCGGCGGCAAACCCGACGCCGGCGAATGCTGGCCCTGCGGCACGCCCAAAGCCGGCGCCTCCGGCACCCGCAAGCCGTGCATGGTGGTGCTGGGCGACATGTTTGAGCTCGGCGAAGCCGGCCCGGCGGCCCACCGCGCGATTGCCGAGCGGGTGCTTCGCACACCCAACCTGCGGCCGGCCATCTTCATCGGGTCCGAATATGCGCGGCAAGCCATGCACCTGTCCGGCCGTGCCGGCATCCAGGTGCACGAAACCTTCACCGACGAACTGCCGATGCGGGTGGCGGCCTTGGCCGATCCCGGCGACACCCTGTGGCTCAAAGGCTCGCGCGGCATGCGGCTTGAGCGGCTGATTCCCGCGCTGGAAGCGCGCTTTGGCAAACCCGTCTGATCTCTCTTTTCAATTCCATCCCCTCCCCATGCTTTATCTCCTTTTCAAATCATTGCGCCTGGGCGGCCCGTTTCAGGTGTTCGACCAGATTGAATTCCGGGCCTTGGCGGCTTTGTTGCTGTCCTTCACCGCGGTCATGCTGCTGGCCCCGCGCATCATCCGCACGCTGATGAAGATGAAGATCGGCGACGCGCCGGAATTCCACAATGCGCAAATCAACGAGTTGATGAAGAAGAAGGAAAACACCCCCACCATGGGTGGCATCATCATTGTGGCCGCCGTGGTGATCAGTTGTTTGCTGCTGGGGGATCTGTCGCGCGACCACGGCTTTTACCTGTGGGCCGGCCTGATCTGTCTGCTGGCCCACGCCGCCATCGGTTTTGGTGACGATTGGATGAAACTGACCTTTGCCCGCCGCGCCAAGGCTTCCGGCGGCAAAGCCACCCGTGACGGTCTGCGCTCGTGGGAAAAACTGCTGTTCCAACTGGCCCTGGCCACCATTTTGTGCTGGTTCGTCTACCACCATGCGCTGCACAAATACGACCCGGCAGCCGGCGGTTCGGAGATGCTCGAGCATTTCCGCAAGATGAGCGCCTGCGTCAACCTGCCGGGCATCAAGTCCTGGATGGTTGAGCGCCAGGAGGATCCGGTGACCCATCAGGCCATCAAGGTGTTTCTGCCGGCCAAGGGGTTGATCGTGCTGGGGGCGGGCGCCTTCGTCGTGTTGGGGGTGGTTTTTGTGGCGGGCATGTCCAATGCGGTGAATCTGACCGACGGCATGGATGGCCTGGCCGGGGGCATCTCCATCATCGCCTGCCTGGCCTTGATGGTGCTGGCCCTGATCGCCGGCTACGACATGCAGGGCAACAACTGGGCGCAATTCCTGGGATTGCCGCACATCCCCGATTCCGATGAACTGGCGGTGCTGGCCGGCGCCATGGCCGGCGCTTGCCTGGGCTTCCTCTGGTTCAACTGCAATCCGGCGCAGGTGTTCATGGGCGACACCGGCTCGCTGTCCTTGGGTGGCACCATGGGCTTCATCGCGGTGGTCACCCGCCAGGAATTCCTGATGATTTTGATCGGCGGCATCTTTATCTTGGAGGGCTTGTCGGTGGCGATCCAGGTCGGCACCTTCAAACTGTCGAAAGGCACGCTGGGCTTCCACAATGTCAAAGGCACGCGCAGGGTGTTTTTGTGCGCGCCCTTCCACCACCACTTGCACCTCAAAGGTTGGAGCGAGCAAAAAATCGTGGTGCGGCTGTGGCTGGTCACCGCCCTGTTGGCGGCGGCGGCGCTGGCGACGATCAAGATGCGGTAAAAAGTGGCGGTGGCATCTTGCCGCCGTCGGGAAATGGATGCCTCGGCACGCAAAATCAACCCGCCCTGTTTGGGCGGGTTTTTTGATGGGATTTTTTGGGGAGTATGAACTTGCGCTCAGGGCTCGTGGTGGGGAGGTGAGCCAATACCCTCATCTGCGAATTCTGGAACAGGGAACCCGCATAAGTTGCGATCGGCAATAACGGTTCTTTTGACATCACTCAGGGGGATTTTTGTGCCTGCACGAATCAGGAGGGCGATGATTTTTTCGCTTTGCTCTTTGTTTTCGGCATCAAAATATGCGTTGACGGCATAATGAATGGGCCGCCGAAACCGGTCATCTCCCGTATCAATATCCGACCCGTTGTCCAATAGGGATTGAACCGCGCCAGGATTATTCGAGGCGGCGGCAAAGTGGAGAGGCGTGTGTTTGTATTTGTCTTTTGCTTTGTTTGATGCGCCAAAATCAAGAAGTACTTTGATGGCTTGGGCGTTTCCAAATTCTGCCGCACGATGAATGGGGTATTTGCCGCTGGCAAAGTGTGGGTAGTCATTTTTAGGGAAGCTCTGGATGTTCAAGTGTAGTAGCGCATCGTGAATGGTTGGGTTTTCACCAAGCATGGGAATGGGAATATGAATTGGGCCCAAGTCAACATCGCTCGCCTCCACCCG
>CAZVNU010000181.1:0-5225 GCA_964628335.1 uncultured Phycisphaeraceae bacterium | reverse complement strand
AGCATGGCCGCGCCGCCTACTACAACATCAACCGCCACTGCAACTACAGCAACCTGTGCGTGCTGTCATGCAAATTCTGTGAATTTCACAGGAAACCGGGGCAGGAAGGCGCGTATGAAAAGAGCATCGACCAGGTGGTGGCCGACGCCCGCGCGGCGGTGGCGGCCGGCGCCACCGAAATGCACATCGTCGGCGGCCTGCACCCGAAAACCAAATTCCCGTATTACACCGACCTCTTGCGCGCGTTGAAAATCGCCACGCCGGGCCTGCACCTCAAGGCGTTCACCGCGGTGGAGATCGTCCACTTGGCGCAAAAGCACAAGCGCGATTGCAAAGACCGCCCGCACGCCGGCTCGGTGCGCGGCGTGCTGCTGGATTTGATCGAAGCCGGCCTTGGCTCGCTGCCCGGCGGCGGCGCCGAAGTGTTCGACGACCGCGTGCATGACGAAATTTTCCGTGGCAAAATCGGCGCCGCGCAATGGCTGGAAGTCCACCGCACCGCCCATGAATTGGGCCTGATGAGCAATGCCACCATGCTCTACGGCCATGTGGAATCCAAGGATGAGCGCATCAACCACCTGCTGCAATTGCGCCAGGCGCAGGACGAAGCCATCACCAACCACTATGCTGGCCGCTTCCAAACCATCATCCCGCTGCCCTTCTTCCCCGACGGTTCGGAATTGCAGCACCTGCCGGCCCCCACCGGCCTTGACAACCTGCGCATGCTGGCCACCTGCCGCCTGATGCTGGACAATTTCGAGCATGTGAAATGCTTCTGGATCATGCAGACTTTGGGCATGGCGCAGACAGCGCTCAGTTTCGGCGTCGATGACATGGACGGCACCGTGGTCTGGTACGACATCACCAAGGCGGTCGGCGCCGGCAACCACCAGGAAACCACCGTCACCGATTTGCGCCGGGCCATTGTGGAGGCCGGCTACCAACCCGTCGAACGCGACACGCTGTACCGGCGCGTGGTGCGCGACGGCGCCAACTGGTCGGTCAAGGAGCTCACCCATGCCTGAAACCATTCTCATCACCGGCGCCTCTTCGGGCATTGGCCGCGCTTTGGCCGTCACCATGGCCAAAGCGGGCTGGTGCCTGGGCTTGGCGGCCCGCTCCAAAGACAAACTCGAAGAGACCGCCACCCTGTGCAAAGCGGCGGCGCCCGCCTGCCGGACGCGGATTTTCGCCATCGATGTCGCCGATTCGCAGGCGGTGAGGAAAGCGGTGAATTCCACCCATGCGCAATTGGGCGGGTTGAGCGCGCTGGCCAATGTGGCCGGCTTCGCGCCGATGGGCTCCCTGCAGCAGGTCAGCGATGCCGATGTGCGCGAATGCCTTGGCGTCAATCTGGAGGCCGTCATCTGGGCCACCCGCGCCGCTTGGCCGCACTTTTTGGCGCAAGGCGGCGGCGCCATCGTCAATGTGTCGTCCATGGCGTCGGTGGACCCCTTCCCCGGCTTCAATGTGTATGCCGCCGCCAAAGCCGGCGTCAACCTGTTCACGCAAGCCAGCGCCAAAGAAGGCGACCTGCACGGCATCCGCGCCTATGCGGTGGCGCCGGGCTGCGTGGAAACCCCCATGCTGCGCAGCTTGTTCGACACCGAGGCGGTCAAGCCGGAGCAATGCCTCTCGCCAGAGGCGGTGGCCGAAGTGCTGCGCGATTGCATCATCGGCCAACGGCCGGAGAAGAACGGCAGTGTGATTCTGCTGCCCGGTCCGTGATTTTGAGCCGTGGTTTTTGCAACAACTGATGCCTTATTTTTGGTCAATTGGCGCGGGCTTCACCGGCGGAAAGCCTGGGATATCCAAGGGACTGTCGGACAATTCCGTTTCTTCCCCCTCCACCACTTTGCGCAGCATGATGTCCACCGGGCTGACGGTGCTGGAGCCCTGCATTTCATCGACGGCCAGATCCAGCGCGCTTCTGGCATCGGTGCCAAGCGAACGGACTTGGTCATAGGCATTGGCCCCCGCGCCCAGTTCATGCGGAGAAAGACCGCACAAGGTCGAGGTGATTTGTTCCTCTTCCTTCATGCGGCTCATCAGGTCGCTGGCCGAGAGCAGCAGGGTGCTGTCGGTGGAGCGATTGCCGGTCTCTGCCTGGGATTCGGCCTGAGCTTCGGCCGGAGCTTCCGCCTCGCCGGCGGATGTGGCTGTTCCCGGCACGATCACCTCCATCACGGCGGCCCAGGAATCCGGACGATCGGCGGGATCGGGGCTGAGCAACCGCTTGACCCCCGCCACGAAGCCTGGCGAGAGATCCGAGCGCAATTGGGCCAGCAGCACTTCGGGCGCCTGCCCGGTGTTGGGGGGTTTGCGGGTGGCCAAATACAGCAACAGCCCCCCCACCGACCACACATCACTGCGCAAATCCGGCTTGTGGCCGGCGGCCACTTCGGGCGGCAGCCATGCACCGGGGTACAGGTTCTTCCAATGTTTTCCCGGCGGGTTTTCCAGCACATTCCACGGACTGAAACCATGCACACGCAAACCGCCGGGCCGCATGGCGACCACGCCGGGATGCAGGCCCAAATGGCAAAGACCCACCTGATGGGCGGCCTTGAGCGCCAACACCACCGTGCGCGCATGCACACGGATCTGGGTTTTGGACATCGTTTTGCTGCGCGAAAGATTGAGCAGATTGGGCGCATGCGGCTCGGACACGATCACCGGATGGTCGCCCATGAAGCCGATGCGGTAAACCCGCACCAAATGCGCACCCGGCGCGCACACCAAACGGCGGTAGACCTCCACCGTGGCGTCCACCACCGGCTTCAACCTGCCTTCAGGCGGATGGCAGGCCAGCACATTGAGCGGGCGGCCGGACAAATCTTCGCGGCCATTGAACAGGTCGCCGGCCGGGTGGTGCCCCAAACGGCCGACCAATGTGATGTCGCCAAGGCGCGCCGGCACATGGGCCAGTTGGTGGCAGGCATGGCAAGGCTGCGGGGACAACGGCACCGGCACGCCGGCCGTGCGCATGGGCGCGCGGCAGTGCGGACAAGAAAAGACGGGAATGCCGGTGATGGCCAGACTCATGGGATCGTCTGAAAAAGTTGAAAGAGCGACACCCGCGGAATTCGGATCGTCATTTTAAGCCGGAAGCTTTTGTGTGGCAAATTTCATGCGCGCTTTTGCCGCAAGGCAATGGGCCGCACAACGCCGCGCGCGCCAGACCCTGGCCACCCAAATCAGGGTAAAGTCCACCCATGCCGCTTGCGTCCGCCATTGCCTGCCTTCTGCTTGCCCTCGGGTTCACCCTGCTGTTTTTTGGCAACCGCTTGGCGCAGTGGGGCTTCAATCTGGCCGCCGTGTCCGGCGCGGGCCTTGCCGGCGCCATGCTTGGCAAAGCGCTTGGCCTCCCCGAGTGGCAAGTCTGGCTGCTGGCTTCTTTGACGGCCGGGGTGGGCTGCTTGCTGGCGGCCTTTTTGTTCCAGGTTTGGATGGGCATCTCCACCATGGTTTTCATGGGCGTTTTGGTGCTGGGCATGGTGGTCATCTGGCAAGGGCCGCCCTTGCCCACGATGCACACCGCCCATCCCGCCGGGCTGGAGGCCGACACCATGCACCAACTCTGGCAGGACAGTGAAGCGGCCCTGCGCCATTGGTGGCAACAAAAACCGGGGAATATGCGCCATGTTTTGCAATTGGCCATGGGCATCGGCGCCATGCTGGGCCTTGGCCTGGGGCTGGCCATGCCGCTGCGTGCGGCGGCCCTGCAATGCGCCGCCGCCGGCGCGGGTCTGACGCTGGCGGCCACCGGCCAGCTGGTCGCGTTGCAATGGCCCAAGGGCGCCCTGTATCTGCCGGAGAGCCCGCGCGCCATCATGCTGGTTTTTCTGGTGGCTGTTGCCTTGGGATTCACCGCCCAAAGCCGCGGCGGGGATGATGGCGACAACGACGGCGAGAACCAGAAAAAAGCCGCGGAGTAAACGGGCCACAAGCAACTTGAAAGCAGCGCATTCAAACTGCGGAGGCCGGCGTTTTTTCCAGCCCCGAGCGCATGGTTTCAATTTCCGCCCGCAGCGCCGCCAAGGCTTCGCGCGGCTTCATCGCCAGCAAGGCGTCGCTGGTGCGCGGCGCGCCCACCTTCACCGCGATGCGGCCGAACCACTTGGGTTTCTTCGATGAGCGCGGCCACACCTCGAATGCGCCATCAAGGGCCACCGGCACCACCACCGGCTTGGCGCGTTTCATGATCAGCATCACGCCGGGCTGGAAGGCTTCCACCGCAGCCGTCGGACCGCGTGAACCTTCGGGAAAAATCAGCAGGTCTTCGCCGGATTCCAACACCTCGATGCAGCGCTTCATGGTGGAGGCATCCGGGTTGTCCTGGTCCACGGGAATGCCGCCAAGCGAGGTGAACAAAGCGCCCAAAAACGGGTTGTTCCACAGGGTGTGGCGAGCCAGCGAGATGTACGGTTTCTTGGTGCCAAGGCCCACCAGAATCGGATCGAAAAACGATTGGTGGTTGGACAGGTACAAAGTGCCGACCCGGGTGCCGTCGGGCCGTTGCCCAAGCGTGTGCCGGCTGTGCGGGCGGCCTTCCACCCGCAGGCGGTAAAAAAACGCGAACCACACGCGGCACAACTTGCGGCAGCCATACCACCAGGTTCTTTTGAACAAACCAATCTTCATTGCAGCCTGCTTCCCTGCCTGCCGCCCGCTTGGGGGGCCGGTTTGCGCAGGCCGCGCTGCACATAAAACACCAGCAATTCCAGCGCTTCGGCCTCGGTGATGTCGGTGGTGTCGATTTCGATGGCGCCCACCGGGCGCACCATGGGCGAATCCGCCCGGGTCGCATCCTGGTGGTCGCGCTCGCGGATGCCGGAATAAATGGCGGACACTTCGGCATGCTTGCCCATGGCGTGCAACTGCTCGGCCCGACGGGCGGCTCGCTCCATGGCATCAGCCACCACCCAGAATTTGAGGGATGCATCGGGAAACACCACCGACCCCTGATCGCGGCCTTCGGTGACCAACTGCGGATGCTCGCGGCCAATGCGCTGCTGGGCCGCCACGCAGGCGGTGCGCACGCCGCCAATGCCCGCCACCGCCGGAACCAGCGCCGTCACATCAGCATCGCGGATGCGGTCGCCCACCTTGATGCCATCAAGCCGCAGAGCCGGTGGATCCTGGCCCCAATCAAAATCAATTTTCAATTGGCCGGCCAAGGCCGCGACCGAAGCCGGCTCTTGGGTCGGCGACATGCCGCGGTG
>CAZVNU010000180.1:0-5227 GCA_964628335.1 uncultured Phycisphaeraceae bacterium | reverse complement strand
TTGCGCCCCTTGCTCATGTGCACCAACACCGCCTGGGTGGTGGCGCATTGGTGCATGGCCTCTTGCAGCAGGGCTTGCACCTGGCTCAATTCTTCATTGGACAATTGGCGGTCATGGGTGGCCTGGTTGATGGCCTGCAAGGAATTGGTGGTGTGGCCGATGGCCAGACACACCGCCTCCAGCGCATCGTGCTGGTCAATCACGCCGTCGCCGTTGACATCCAGAATCCCCGAGCGCGGCATCACATGAAAATCCGAATCCGCCACCAAGGCCAGCAACACCCCTTCGCGGGCCTGCAAGTTCGACATTTTGGACATCAACGCGATCAACTGGCTGAAATCCGGCTCGCCCGAACGGTCCAACCAACGGTAGACGGTGCTGAGCGCCACCCCCGCCACCTGCGCCAGTTCCTTGGGCGTGGTGAGTTTGTCGTCAATCAAACGGTTGAGGGTGGCGGCAAGCATGGGGAAAGGATACGGCCATTTCAAAAACGCGAAAAATTCCCGCATTTCCCCTTCCCCGCCAACAGCTTGGCCCCTATTCTTCTCCCCATGCAAACCCTCCTTCCGCTTGCGCTCATCCCGGACGCCTTCCTCGCTCCGGTCGCCATCGGCTTTACGGTGGCCGCGGCCGGCTGCATCCTCTATTGGATGTTGATGGCCATTGGCCTGCTCGATGACGATGCCTATGACGGCTCCAGCGAATCCGTCGCCGGCGTCATGCTGCACTTCGTTTTTGGCCACGCCCCGCCGCTGTTGGTGTTTTCACTGGCCACCCTGGTCGGCTGGGTGGTGGCGGTCGCCGCCATCCCCGCCGTTGAAGACTGGGCCCCTTGGCAACAAGTCCTGCTCGATTTGCCCATCCTGGCCGGCGGCTTGGTGGTGGGCCGGTTGATGTCTTTCCCCATCAGCCGGATGTACAAAAAAAACCGCGAAGACGACGCCAAAGAGCAAAGCTGGACCCCCATCGGCATGTTGGGACGGGTCGTCTCCCATGAAGTCACCGAAACCCACGGCCAGATCGAAGTCAACAAGGGCGGCCCCACCGTCCTGCTCTCGGCCCGCTGCGAACCCGGCCAAAAATTCACCAAAGGCGAAGTCATCAAAATCATCTCGCGCGATGGCGGCTCCGGCTACCTGATCGACAAGCCGGACAGCCATTGAGCATCCCTCGGCTTCACCCCATTCCTGAATTCCCACTCCCCCATTGGAACCCCCGCCCATGCACTCCCTGCCCCTTGCCGAATTGCCCAGTCTCTCGACCGCCATTGTCTGGGCCGTGGGCGGCCTTGCCTTCATCGGTTTCGTGATGGTCATGATCTTCATCAACTGCTTCCAAAAACCGGCGCAGGGCACCGCCCTCATCCTGACCGGCCGCGGCAGCGAACCCCTCATCAAATTCACCGGCGTGCTGGTCATCCCCGTGCTGCAACGCAAGGAAATCATGGACATCTCGGTCAAGCGCATCGAGATCCGCCGCCATGGCGGCGAGGGCCTGGTCTGCAAGGACAACATCCGCGCCGACATCATGGTCTGCTTCTTCGTGCGCGTGAACAATGTGGCCGACGACGTGAAAAAGGTCGCCCAGTCCCTGGGCTGCGTGCGGGCCAGCGATCCGCAAGCCATCACCGAATTGTTCGACGCCAAATTCTCCGAAGCCCTCAAGACCGTCGGCAAGCGCTTCAACTTCACCGACCTGTACACCGAACGCGACCAGTTCAAGTCCGAAATCCTCAAGGTCATCGGCACTGACTTGAACGGCTATGTGCTCGACGACGCCGCCATCGACTACCTCGAACAGACCCCGCTCGACAAACTCGACCCGCGCAACATCCTGGATGCCGAAGGCATCAAGCGCATCACCGAAGTGACCGCGCGCGAAGCCGTCTTGGCCAATGAAATCCAACGCGACAAGGAAAAAACCATCAAGAAACAGGATGTGACCACCCGCGAAGCCATCTTGGTGCTGGAGCGCCAACAGGCCGAAGCCGAAGCCAAGCAAAAACGCGAAATCGCCGAAGTGCAGGCCCGCGAAGAGGCTTCCGCCGAAAAAACCACCCAGGAAGAACGCCTCAAGGCTGAAAAAGCCCGCATCGCCACCGAAGAGGAACTGGGCATCCAGGAGCAGAACAAATTGCGCCAAATCATCGTCGCCGAGCGCAGCAAGGAGCGCACCGACGGCGTGGAAAAGGAGCGCGTGGTGCGCGACCAGCAGATCGAGCAGACCGAGCGCGAGCGCGTGGTGACTTTGGCCGTGATCGAGAAGGACAAGGCGGTCGAAGTGGAAAAGAAGAAGATCCAGGATGTGATCCGCGAACGCGTGGCCGTCGAGCGCACCGTGGTGGAAGAGCAGCAGCGCATCTATGACACCGAAGCCTTTGCCACGGTCGAACGCGAACGCAAGGTGCAGGTCACCACCGCGCAAGCCAAGGCCGAAGCCGGCTTGGTGGCCGAAGTCAAGGCCGCCGAAGCCGCCAAGGACGCCGAACAATTCCATGCCGACCAGAGGGTCATCAAGGCCGAAGCCGGCCGCCAAGTCGCCGAGAAGGACGCGCTGGGCATGATCCGCCTGGCCGAAGCCACCCGTGCCGAAGCCGCCGCCGTGGGTCTGGCCGAAGCCGAAGTGATGTCCGCCAAGGCCGTTTCGACCCAGGCCTTCGGCCAGGCGGAAGCGGTGGTCATCCGCCAAAAGGGCGAGGCCGAAGCCGAAGGCCAACGCGCCAAGTTCGACGCCGACGCCGAGGGCGTGGGCAAGAAGGCCGATGCCATGAAGAAGTTGGACGGCGTGGGCAAGGAGCACGAAGAATTCAAATTGCGCCTCAACAAAGACCTGCAGGTGGACCTGGCCGAAATCAACATCCGCAAGGATGTGGTCACCGAGCAGGCCAAGATCCTGGGCGAAGCGCTCAAGAGCGCCAAGATCGAAATCATCGGCGGCGAAACCAAGTTCTTCGACTCGCTGATGAACGCCACCACCCAAGCCAAGCGCGTCGACCGCCTGGTGGTCGGCTCCAGCACCCTGTCGGATGTCAAGGACGCCTTCTTCGCCGACGGCGGC
Organism: uncultured Phycisphaeraceae bacterium; assembly: GCA_964628335.1. Classification (GTDB taxonomy): domain Bacteria; phylum Planctomycetota; class Phycisphaerae; order Phycisphaerales; family Phycisphaeraceae; genus CANIYR01. Next base: position 2,170 of record CAZVNU010000180.1, on the reverse strand, counting down.
GCAGGCTTCCAAGCCAAGATGCAGGAACTCATCAGCCGCTTCGGCGTCTCCAGCGAAGACCTCAAGAACCTCTCCATCGCCACCCTGCTTGGCAAACTGATCGCCAAGAGCGACGGCCCGGCGCAGGATGAGCTGATGTCCCTGCTGGGCGCCGCCAAGAGCGCCGGGGTGGCGGGGGAAAAGGCCGGGAATTTCTTGAAATAAAGACGGCGTGACTTGCACTGCGAAGCGGTGCCTGTTCCTGGCCAGGGGGTAAAACCCCTGGAAAACATCCCCTCGCACCCCCCCCTTCGGGGTGGCATCCCCGCCCATCCCCAACCAGGGGTTGCACCCCTGGCCAGGAACCTTGGCCGCTTTGCGGCCAGTCACTCGCGCCGCCATGTCCACATCCCCCCCCCCTGCCTTCGACCCCGCCACCTACGAGGTGCTGCGCCAGCGCTTGGCGGCGGCGGCGGCGCAACTGGCCGAGCGGATGGCGCTGCTCACCACCGAGCGCAAGCGGGTGTTCGGCGCGATTGAATCGGCGCTGATCGGCGCCGAGCGCATCGTCACGCCGCACGCCTGCGTGCCGCGCGATGCGGTGGCCGTCGGCCGCACGCTGCTGGTGGGTTTTCGGGCGCAATTCGGCTTGAAGACGGAAATCCTGCCGGAAGACTTGTTCGCCGCCTGGGACTTCGACGCCGCCGCGCCCGAAGGTGAAAAACTCAAGCCGCACCCTTTGGACGCCTTTTTCGCCAATCCCGAATTCCGCAAGGATTTCGCCGATCTGTTCCGCTTCTACCAACACGCCCGCTTCGCCAAGTTCTTCCGCCTGGGCGCCCAGGTCCATCTGAAATTCCATGTCGGCCGCCCCGGCGATGTGGACGACTTCAAGAGTTTCAAATTCATCCAGGATGGCGACCGCCTGGTGTACCAGGGCAACCGCGCCGACCATGAGGTGCGCTTCCCCAAGCAGCGCGTGATCGACTGGACCCGCGCCACCCGCGAGATGCACCGTGCCGGCGACCATCCGCACGTGTCGATCCTGGACCAGGTGTTCGTCGAATGCGTGGGCGGCGATTTGACCATCAAGATCGAGGACAACACCGCCAGCGGCAAAGGCATTTACGCCGAACCGGTGGATGACGCCGACCAGCGGCTGGACGACGCCGAAATTGAATACGCCGTGCACGGCCCGATCATCTTGCTGCGCATCAAGCCGTACAAGGAAAAAGCCCTCCGCCACTTCATCTTCAACACCAAGACCAAGGAGGTGCGCCGCTGCGACGCCTTGGCCGCCACCTGCATCCCGCTGCCGGAAGACCACGGCGTGATCTTCCCTGGCGGCTTGTCGCTGGCCTCCGGCCGCCATCAGGAATTCGGCCAAGTGCTTGAGGGCGGCATGACGCCCTTGTTCGAGTTCAGGCTGGCCGCGCCCAACGGCGAGGACTTTCTCTACGCCTTCTACGACCGGCCCAGCGGCACCTATTCGCTGTTCCTTTACACCCTGGTGGCCCGCCAAATCGCGCCGCCGATTTTGGGCCACGGGCAAGCCCTGCAAGACGACGGCACTTTGCTGCTGGTCAAATCGCACGACGAGGCGCAGAAGACCCATCCGATCCAGATTTGGCGAACGCCGATGCTCGGCCCCGATGCCGAGCCCAAAGAGGCCGACACCCAAGCCTATCTGCACAAAGTCGGCGCCCGCGATGTGGCGCGCGGTCTGGCCGATTGCGCCGCGTTGCTTGAATTGGCCCAAAGGCCGGAACCCTACGAAGCGCTGTATGCCGACCTGGCCTCCGCCGCCCGCGAAACCGCCGACAGCCACGCTTGGCTGGCCAGGGCCGAAGCCCACAACCCGGCCGAAGCGGTCAAAGCCATCGGCGAAGCCGCCGCCGCCGCGGTGGCCGAATTTGAAAAAGTGCGCGGCGCCCGAAAAGCCGCCGCCGAAAAAATGGCGGCCACCACCGGACAATGCCAAACAGCCATCGAAAACGCCCGCACCCGGCCCTATGCCACCATGCGGGATTTCGTCGCCGCGCTGGTGGCGTTGCGCGCGGCCCGCGCCGAAGCCATCGGCCTGCGCGAGGTGCGCTACGCCGACTTGGCGCAAGCGAAACAATTGGAGGATGAAGTCGCCGCCGCCACCGACGCCTTGGGCGCCAAGGCCGCCGACTTCTTGGCCAAACCC
>CAZVNU010000179.1:685-5276 GCA_964628335.1 uncultured Phycisphaeraceae bacterium | reverse complement strand
CCGGGCATCGAGCCCATCGAACCCGCCAATTCGCCCAGCAAATCCAGGTCTTTGGTGGTGCCTTCGCCGGCCTCGATGCGCGAGAGCAGTTTGTAGGCCCAGTTGCTGCCTTCGCGGCACGGGGTGCACTGGCCGCAGGATTCATGGCTGTAGAAGCGGGCGCAATTGCGCGCCATGGCGACCATCGACACATCGTGGGGAATCACCGTCACGCAGGCGGTGCCAAGACCCAAGACGCCGCAGCGCTTGCCGATGTCGAAGTCCAGCACGGCATCGTATTGGTCGGTGCCAAGCACCCCCATTGAGATGCCGCCGTGGAAGGCGGATTTGAACTGCTTGCCGGCCTTCATGCCGCCACCATGGCGCTCGATCAGATCGCGCAAGGTGATGCCCAAGTGGTCTTCAAACACGCCGGGGTTGTTGACCGGACCGGAGATGCCGTAGAGTTTGGTGCCATAGGCGGCCGGCACCTGCGGCGGTGCGCCCTCGGGACGCGGCACGCCGTGGGTCTTGAACCAGGCGGCGCCATTTTCAATGATGGCCGGCACGGTGGCCAGGGTCTCCACATTGTTGATGACGGTCGGGCGGGCAAAGGCGCCGGAAACCGCCGGAAAGGGCGGCTTGTTGCGCGGCCAGCCGCGCTTGCCTTCCAGCGATTCGAGCAAAGCGGTTTCTTCGCCGCAGATGTAGGCCCCGGCGCCGCGCTGCACGAACAAGCGCGGGGGGCGGCCGTTGATTGGTCCCATGCGGGAATTTTCGCCAAAGATGCCCTTGTCCCATGCTTCTTGAATGGCTTTTTCCAAGGTCACGCGGTGATGGTGGTACTCGCCGCGGATGTAGATGTAGGCGGTGTCCAGGTGGCAGGCCTTCATGCAGATGGCGATGCCTTCGATCAGCATGTGCGGGTCGCAATTGATCAGCAATTGATCCTTGAAGGTGGCCGGCTCGGATTCGTCGGCGTTGACCGCCAAGAAGCGGTGGCCGCCATCGGGCGGCGGCAGGAACGACCACTTCAAGCCGGCGGGAAAGCCCGCGCCGCCGCGGCCGCGCAATTCGCTGGCTTTCATCTCATTGACGATGTTGGCCGGCTCCATGGCGATGGCCTTGTCGAGCGCGACATAGCCCCCGGTGGCGACATACTGGTCGTACCACACGGTTTGGCGGTTGGGGACATTCCCTTGCGGGATGCGTTTCATCAAGATCGGAGTGTCGAGGGCCATGGTGGGCAATGGGGAATGAAGGGTTGAAAATTAAGGCTTTTGATTTTGATCGGGCGTTTTGAGCGAGGCCGGATCCACGCCGGGGGCCAAGATGATTTCCTCCACCGTGGTGCGGCGGATGATGACGCCGGGGGCGGGTCGTTCCTCTTCGACCTTGCGCGAATGCTCGTGCACCTGCGCCTGTTTGGCGGCGTCAGCCTCGGCCTTGCCTTGGCGCACCTCGGAGCCGATGTGGTGGAACATCAACCCCAAATTGCGCAGTGCTTCGTCGAAAAGGCCCATGGAGTGTTCCTTACGGCAGGGCGTCCAGGATGGCATCCACATTGTCCACCGAAAGGTTTTCGTGCAGTTTGTGGTTGCACAAGGCGCACGGGGCGCCGCCGCAGGCGCCGATGCACTCGACATCCATCAGCGTGAATTTGCCATCGGGGGTGGTTTCACCATGGGCAATGCCCAGTTTCTCGGACAGCTTGGCTTGCAGGGCCGACGAACCCATGATTTCGCAGGACACCGACTGGCATACCCACAGGGTGTACTTGCCGCGCGGCTTGAAGAAGAATTCCTCGTAGAAGGTGGCGGTGTCCACCACCTGCGACGGGGAGACGCCGATGAATTGCGCCACTTCCTCCATCGCCTGCATGGGTAGCCAGCCGACTTCATCCTGGATCCCGTGCAGCACCTGGATCAGCGCGCCGCGGCGGGTGGGATAGCGCGGGATGTAATCGCGCTCAAAGCGCTCTTGGAGCGCAGGGGTGAGATAGGGCTCGGCACGACGGCCAAGGTTGGAGGGTTCAGCGGAATTTTGGGTGATCCAGGCCATAGGGTGGGGAGTTTAACATGGGGCTTTTATTCCAGTTTTCCCCCATGTTCCAGTTGCCACTTGGCCCTGGCATAAAACTCCCCATCGCCCTCCCGGAACCACGCCAGCAATTTTCGCGCCTCCTCCCCTTGGCCGGCATGGGCCAGTCGCGTGGCTTGGTTGATCCGGATCAGGCAACTGAAACGATCGCGCCCACCGGCACGGATCATGGCCTGTTCCAACCGTTCCACCGTCTTGCGCTCTTGGGCCGTCCCCCCATGGGCCAGCAGGATGTAGGCCGCTGCGGCGCGGTGCTGCGTGAATGAACCGCCCGCATGCGACAGCGCCTGCAGAAAACACGCCTTGGCTCCGGCATGATCCCCCGCCCGATGCAGGATGGTGCCCAGCGTCACCCGCAGGTAATCCCGCTGGGGATCGGTCAAGCCGGCACCTTGGCGGCCCGCACCGGCTTTGGCGTCCGCCGCGAGCAATTGGCACAACATGCCGGCGGCAGCGCCGAATTCCCGCGTGCCGTACAAAAATTCCGCGTAAAAGACGCGGTCTTTGATGCCGGGGCAAGCATCGAACAACCGCCCCTCTTCCGGATAGGCCAGCATGCGTTCATGCTTTGCCGCCCACAGCAAACGGGCGCAATCGGAGACCCTCTCTCCCACGCCATCTTCTCCATTGGCGGGCCCCAACTCGGCCAACCGCTTCCAGCACAGGGTGGCCTGCTTGAAATCACGCTTGATGAAGGCGCAAAATCCGGCCCCCTTGGCGGCTCGCGCCTCCAGTTCATCCAAATACCACGGAGCGGTCTTTTCATTGACCAGTTGGCCGGGCTGGATGGTCTTTCGATGACGGCGGCCCCAAAAATCGGGCGCGCTCCAAGCCTGCTTGCCGGCAACCGTCAACGGCCCGGCGACCTCGCTGATACCGGGCAACAGTCGGGCAAAATCCCATTGCTCCTTGGTTTGCGCTTCGCGGGCTTGCCTGATCCAGGCCAACAGTCTTTCGTACAACGGGGCGGCGGCGGCGAATTGCTGCGCATCCATCGCGGCTTGGGCCATCGCCGCCAGTGCTTCGCCGCGGTACAGGCCTTGCGGATCAGTGGCGCAAAAGGCGTCAAGGTTGGCCATTGCCCTGGGGGAGCCGCCAAGGGCAATGCGGCAGCGTTCACGGTAAACCCTGGCCGCGGCGGAAAACGGCGACTCGCCGGCCTTGTCCGCTTTCCGTTTTTTGTCGGACAAGGCAATCAGTTTGTCGAAAGACGCCGCCGCGCTCCGGCAATCCCCCCGCAGCATGGCGCCATGGCCTTCGCGGTAAAAAATGAATTCGGCGGAAAGGCGCAAAAATTCCCGGATGCGGTCAATGTGCGCCCGTTTGCTCCGGGCCTCGCTCGCCCAAGCCACTGGAATGCCGCGCTTGGCGCAGGGATCTTCGCCGATGACATAGGTGCCGGCGTCCGCGTTGATTTCCCCGGTTTTCTGGGTTACAAAAGCATAGGCCGCCGCCGCGTCATCCCACCGCCCCAAGCACCCCAAGGCGTCGCCGCGGGCCAAGGCGGCGCGGACTTGCGCCGTGCCGTCAGCCAACCGGACGGCCTCTTCCAATGATTTCTCCAAAGCGGGGACGGGGGATTTTTCAAGCAAAACGGGCGCGCCTTTTTCCCAATCCATCGGCAAGCCCAGCCAGTCGGGCAACGGATCGGCGGCGGCCTGGCCTGCGGACTTGCGCTCCGGCTTGGCGGAGCCGGCAAGGGCTTGGCGCAATTGGAAGGTCAACAGCCAAACCGACGCCGCGTTGACGCCGTCCGGCTTGGTGGCTGCGGCGAGTGTTTTCAAGGCGGTTTCGCGCTGACCGCTCATCCATTGGGCGCGGGCCAGGTTGGTTTCGATTTCAACCGCCGACGGGAAGTCGGCCAAGGTTGTTCCACGGGGTGGCGTGCCGAGGGACTGGTGAAGTTGGCGGGCGGCATGGAGCGCAAGTGGCAAGGCTTGGACTTGGGTGGGTTTTGCCTTGGGATTTTTAGCGGGCAGGGAGATTTTGGAATCGGGGGCTTGCTCGGCCTGGGCCAACCATGGGCGGAGTTTGGCCTGCTTGTCGGCAAGGGTGGCGAGGCGGGCTTGGTAGGCTTGCACCTGCTTGGGGTCGGGCTTGGGCGCGGGCTTGGGCGCGGGGGAACGGTCGCCGGCGTGGGCGGCGGAGGCGAGGGCGAGGAGAAGGATGGTAGCGGGGAGATGGAGGCGCATATTTATTCCCCAGTTTCAAGGTTGGTAGTCCCATCAGGCTGAACATCCACCTCCACGGCAATTTTCCATTGCCCTTGGGTATGGGTCGAGCGTTTGCCGACGGGATACACCCGAAACCTGCACCGCGCGTATTTGCTGCCAATGCGAGCATAAAACAATCCGCTGATGGATGATGCTGTGCCAGACACATTCCAAATCAACTCCTTTTGATAGCCGGATGCCGGTGCCGCACGCATTTGGCGAACAATGGGATTGTCCGGCGTTTCCTGCGCGGATTCAGGCAAAAATGAAACGAAGCCATCACCATCTTGCGAGGCTAT
>CAZVNU010000179.1:0-675 GCA_964628335.1 uncultured Phycisphaeraceae bacterium | reverse complement strand
TCCACTTAACCTGTTTGAGAGTGGGCAATGGGGTTATCACGGCACCTTTCTTCACCCATTCCCGCTCATGTTCCGTCAATGGTGGCGGCGGATCGGCGGTCACCTCCGCCCAAAAAACGGGGCGCTTGGCTTGCCCGACGGCTGGAATGATGGATTCCTCGAGTTTGGCGGGATTGGATTTTGTTCCCAGAGTTTTTTCACCCGCGTATTTCAATGATGTCGTAGCCTTACCTCCTTGGGTTTCCAACTGTCCAACACAATAATCAAGAACGGTGATTTTGCCGCGTTTTTGCAGCGTAAATTCCATGCCGTTGACCCATGCATCCTCATCTTCCAATTTGCGGGTTCCGTCCGCCGTGACGGGAAAAGGCCACATGCCGCCTTCCATTTTCAGATGTTCGGAAAATGCCGTTTTCAATCGCAGTTCACGATCTGACATGATGGGGATGGCCCGTGTTCGCCCGTAATAGGCCGCGTTGTCATCGCAGCATGAAACCGAACATCCGCTTCGATGAAACAACAGGCACAACTCACCGGAACAAGGGATGCTGATCTTGTCACGAATAAAGCGCCCAGGTTCGGATGTGGTTCTTGGAGTTTTCCAACTCACCCATATCACAGCATCAGTAGTGTCCGGTCAAATTTCCCATAAATTCGGCTGTTTTTGAACTTCTG
>CAZVNU010000178.1:3588-5281 GCA_964628335.1 uncultured Phycisphaeraceae bacterium | reverse complement strand
TTTGAAAAGGAACCCCGACCGTCAGGGAGGGGACGAGCAACCGCCGAAATAGCGTACCAGCGTCCCCTCCCTGACGGTCGGGGTTCCTTGACCCGCCAGCCCTGGGTCAACCCCTATTCAGCGACGGGTGCACGGACAGCGCAGCCGTCCGCGCCGATGACCACGGAGACACCCGCAGCACGGACGACTGCGCTGTCCATGGCACCCCGCCCCCTTACCCGGCCTTCACCCCCACCAGCGCCACGCACAGCATCTCGGCGGCGCGCCGGCCGTTGGTCAAACCGCCGCCTTTGGCCCGGGCATCCAAATCCAGGGCTTTTTCAAACACGGCGGAGAAGTGGGCGGGGTTGCCCTGACGCAAGGCGCCCATGAACAGCGACTGGCCCTCGCCCCACAATTTGAGTTGCTTGGCCACTTCGCCCGGCGCGGTGCCGGCCGCCACCATGCGCGAACCCACCGCCAGATTGCGGGCCAGGCCGACCAGGGCGATCAGCAGGGGAATTTCATTGTTGTCGCCCTTGTCGGTCATCTCCAGCAACTCATGCACCAGTTCCAAGGGCTCGGCCGGCTTGCCGGAAGCCATGGCGCGCAGCACGGCGGCCTGGATGCTCCAGACTTTTTCCTCGCTGTGCATGCCGATTTCGGCGTCGACCAAGGCGCGGGTCACCGGTTTGTCGCCGGCCAGCAGCACCAATTTTTGCATTTCGCATTCCAGCGCCAGCAAATCGCAACCCATGCGCCCGACCAAAGCCATGGCCGCGGCCGGGTCCACCTTGGCATGCTGTTTTTTGGCCTGCTCCAGCAACCAGTCGCGGGCCTCGGCCGGCGCGGGGTGGTCACACTTGACCACCGCCCCCACCTTGGCCACCAGTTTGTCCAATGTGCCGGGCTTCCAGCCACCGGAGACGCGCAGCACCAAGGTGCCGTTGTCCACCGGCTTCTCGGCGTAGCGCTCGAACAAATCGCGGTAGCCGCCGTCTCTGGCCAGATAGGGCAGGGTGCCGCCCTTGTCGGGGCGCAGATCCAGCACCACCAACTTGTGGCGCCGCATCAGGGAGTAGGAACGCAACTCGTCGAACAGATCGCTGGGGTTGCAATCATTGGGGCGCACCGCGTCAAAGCGGTATTCCTCCACCTCGCCATGGACTTCTTTGAGCACCGCGCGCAAGGCCGCCAAGTGGTCGCGGCGCAGCAGGTCGTCGGCCCCATGCAACACCACCATGCGCATGTCGGGCGTGGGGTCGAAGGCGGCGGTGACGGCTTTGGATTTGGCCATGAGGAGGGTTGGCTTGAGCCGACCGGAAGGATGAACGAATCAAGGGGTACCCATGGTAAACCAAAAATGCCCGCCGGCCCGCGAAGGCTCTGAAAGGGGTGCCACGGACAGCGAAGCGCAGCGCAGTCGTCCGTGCGTGTTGGAACATCCCTCGTCCGTCCGCACGGACGACTGCGCTGCGCTTCGCTGTCCGTGGCACCCCATGGTCGGATCAATCACGCTTTTTCAGCATCCACAAAAACGCCGGGCCGCCAAGCAAAGCCGTGAACACCCCCACCGGCACCACGCCCTGGCCGGTGGCCAAGTGGAACAACGAACCCGACAAATCACCCAGCACCACCAAGGCCGCGCCGCACAAGGCGGCGGCGGGTGCCAGCACCCGGTGGCGCGGCCCCACGCACCGGCGGGCGGCGTGCG
>CAZVNU010000178.1:2014-3578 GCA_964628335.1 uncultured Phycisphaeraceae bacterium | reverse complement strand
CAAATTGCGCCTGTTGTTGTTCGCATGGTCGGCGCTGTTGGCCGGGGTGGCGGCGTGCGGGGCGATCAGGCCGACAAAAGCCACCGGCCCGGCCAGCACCACCGCCACCCCGGCCAACAGCGCCGACCATGCGAACAACAACAGGCGCAATTTGGCCAGGGGCAAACCCAGGCTGCGGGCCTCCATCTCGGGCAGAGTGGCCACATCCAATTGCGGGCCCCGCCAGACCAGCCACAGCAAGCCGAGCCACAGCGCCAACCCCACGCCAAGCGCGGGCGCCAAGGCATCCCACGCATTGGCAAACACCACCGGTGAAATCGAGCCCAGCATCCAGCGCGACACCTCGTCGCGCGCGCCCGGCCCCATCCACTGCCCCACCAGCATGGTGGCGGCGGCGCAAAACACCCCCACCACCACGCCGGCCAGCACCATCGCCAACGGATCAATGCCGCCGCCCTGCCGGCCGCTGCGCCGGCCAAAGGCAAACACCACGGCGCTGGCCAAACCCGCCCCACCCACCGCCCACAAACCGGCACTGCCAAGCAAACCGCCCAAGCCCAGCCAACGGCGGATGGAAACCCCAAGCCCGGCGCCGGAGGCCAAACCCAGCACATACGGATCCGCCAGCGGATTGGAGAGCAAGGCCTGCAACATCACACCCGACAGCGCCAGCGCGCCGCCCACCAACACCGAAGCCAGCAGACGCCCGGCACGGTCGGCCAAGATGCCGTCAGCCACGGGCCAGCCGATGCCGGAAGAACCCAACAGCAAGCGGGCCGCAGCAAGGGCAAGCAGGAGGATGAACAAAAGAGCAAACGCCATGGAGAGACGGCGGTTCATGGCGCCTCCTTGAAAATCGCCTCGGCCAGGGCCTGTTCAATCCGCGGTAGATTGGTGGCCGGAATCAAAGCCAGCGGATCGGAGACAAACACCAGCCGCCGGTTGTTCACCGCCGGAATGGGCAATCCCTTGCAGGCCTCGGCCAGCACCTGCGCCCCTTGCTCCTGCGGCTCTTGCGACATCCACACCACCGCGTCAGGTGCCAGGCGGATCAACGCCTCGCGATCCAAACTCACCCAGCCCGGCGAGCCCGGCGGCAGCGCATTTCGCGCACCAAGGCGGCGCAGCAATTCATCGTGGATGAACCCGGGGCCCAAGGCCCCCATCTGCGGCGCGACCGACCCCAGCAACAACACCCGTGGCGGCGTGACGGGCTTGGGGTGGGCCGCTTCCAACGCGCCCATGCGCGCCTTGGCCTGGTCCACCAACGCTTGGGCTTGGGCGGCTTGGCCCACGGCCGCGCCGACTTCCTCTGCCTGCGCCAAAGCCTGCGCGATGGAAGTCGGCGCCGGCTGCAGCAACAGCGTGAACCGCCCCGCCTGCGCCCGCACGCCGGCATCCAGCGCCATGTCGCCGCTGCCGGTGGCGATGACGATTTTTGGCGCGATGGCCAGCAAGGATTCGGAATCCAACGCACCGATGCGACCCAAACGCACACAGCCCGGCGGGCAGGTCGGATCGTCGGCGGTCACCCCGGCCAAACGGTGCGACAACCCCAAATCAC
>CAZVNU010000178.1:0-2004 GCA_964628335.1 uncultured Phycisphaeraceae bacterium | reverse complement strand
GCCCCACCGCGAAGCGGTGGCTGTTCCTGGCCAGGGGTAAAACCCCCGGGACATCATCTCCACACCCCACCACCCCGAAGGGGTGGCGCAATGCGCCACCCCTTCGGGGTGGTGTTTTTTTTATGTTTCCCAATCCAGGGGTTTCACCCCTGGCCAGGAACAAGCGCCACTTCGTGGCGCAATCACAACCCGGTTGCGCCTTACCCACGGGCTTGGTCTTCCTCCACCCCCATCGTCACCCGCTGGTCATCCGACGGATTCCAGATTTCCGTCTCCGGCACGCCGTCGGCGGATTCGCGGATGAGGAAATAGATGCGGGTCAGGCCGGTGACAAAAAAGGAGAAGGCGTAGGCGAGGATGGGGAGAAACAACACCACATAAAGCCAAGCAGGCACCGGCAGCCCGAAGGTAATCCACAAGGCGCCATACACCACCACGCAAGGAATGCCGATGCAGACCGCCGCAAAAAACGCCAACACCCCCAAGTGCAGCGCAAGCGCCCACGGGCGCGCCAGCACATAGGACACCGCACGGCCGGGCGCATCAAAGCCGTCGTTGCCGTCCACGCTGATGGCGGGCAAAAACAACATGGATGCGGGCAGGATGACCACGGACGCGGCCAAGAACAAAACAACCACCAAAATCTCCACGCCATGCCAATGGGTGAAAAAATCAATCGTCCCGCCAATGCCGCCGAGCACCAGCAATGGAAGAAACAGGAAGAGCAAGCCCGCCAACAAGGAGATCATCCGCGCAGCCAGGAAAGTCTTGACTTCACGCAAGCGCACCGAATAACCGGTGGCCACCTTGACGGCCGCAAACCGGGAGATTGCACTGGCAAACAGCATCTGCCCCAACCCGCCCCAAAGCAAACCCCATGACACCAGCCAGATTTGCGCGGTGCGGTCATCTTTCGGGGCTTCGTCCGGCGAGGGTAGCCAAACCAATCCCGATTTTTCGGCCATCATCAGACCGGCCACCATCCCGCCCACCCACAAAAGCGCCAACCCCATCCGCGCCGGCTGCAACGCCTCCCGGCCGGTCTTCGCCAATTTCAGCGAAGGGAAAATCCCCACCCAATCCACCCGGTCGATTTTGTTTTGCATAAGAGCTCACTTGATTTTGTCGAGGCGCGCTTCCAGCGCGTTGCGGATGGCGTCAGCGGTTTCTTCGTACACCTCAAGGCTTTGGCCAAAGGGGTCGGGAATGTCATGCTCCGGGTCCAGGCACTCCACCACCGCTTCCGGCAGCAGGCGCTTGGCGGCGGCGGCGTGGGCCTCGGTCATGGCCCATATCACATCGGCTTGCCGCGCCAAGGGCGCCGTCAATTGGCGGGCGCGGTGATTTTCCAGGGACAGGCCCTGGGCCGCCATCGCCACCACCGCCTCAGGGCTGGCCTCCTCGTCATCGGCGGCGACCACCCCGGCCGAAGACACGGTTAAGTTGCGCCCCGACTGGGCGATCAACTCTTTGGCGATGGCCTCGGCCATCGGGCTGCGGCAGGTGTTGCCGGTGCAGACGAGCAGGATGTGGAAAGGGCGCGGCATGGGGTGGGATTGTAAAGGAGGGTCGGCTTTAGCCGACCCGTTGCACTTAAAAATGCCGGGAACAAAAAAGCAAGCAGCCCCCGGCATCATGCCAAAGGCTGCTTGCTTTTTTATCCTTGGATGACCTTCATCCAACTGGTCGGCTAAAGCCGACCCTCCCATTCAATACCGGTAGTGCTCGGGCTTGTACGGCCCCTCCACCGGAATGCTCAAATAAGCCGACTGCTTCTTGGTCAATTTGGTCAGCTTGACGCCGAGCTTGTCCAGGTGCAGGCGGGCGACCTTTTCATCCAGGATCTTGGGCAGGGTGTAAACCTTGCCGTTTTCGTAGGTCGCACCGGAGAGATTGGGCTTGCCGGAAGCTTGCAATGCCAAGTCGATCTGGGCGATGGCCTGGTTGGTGAACGAGGCGCTCATCACGAACGACGGATGGCCGGTGGCGCAGCCCAGGTTGAGC
>CAZVNU010000177.1:0-5302 GCA_964628335.1 uncultured Phycisphaeraceae bacterium | reverse complement strand
TTTCAAAGAAGGTGTGGTGGTAGGTGTCCTTGCCCACATCGTCCAGGTCGTTGTGCTTGCCGCCGGCGCGGATGCACTTCTGTGTGTTGGCGGCGCGGGTGTACTCGCGCTTCTCCTGGCCCAGGAAGATGGGCTTGAACTGGTTCATGCCGGCGTTGGCGAACATCAGCGTGTTGTCGCCCACCGGGATCACCGGCGAAGACGGCACATAGGTATGGCCGCACTTCTCGACGAAGAACTGGATGAACTGCTTGCGGACATCGGAACCGGAGATGAAGGTGGACATGGGCGCGGGAAAAGGACAAAAGGACAAATCCGGCAGAAGGCCGGAAAGGGGCGGAATTATAGGGGGAGGGTCGGCTTTGGCCGACCGATGGGCCAGGCAGCTGAAAACCCACAGGGCGAGCCACCCTCAATCGCCAGCCCCAAGAACACGGGTCGGCGCACACGATATGCGGTCGGCTAGAGCCGACCCTCCCTTTTCACGCCCTTGCCCGGCGCCTTGGTCGCCCTTTGCGCCTCGCTTTTCAACTCCAATTCCTCCGCCTTTTTGAGCAACGCCACCACCTCCGCCGGCGAGGATTTGCGGGAGGCGCAGGGGGCGCAGCGTTTGGGGTGGGAAGATTTCATGGAAGTTCCTTGTCATTCTCCGCGCTTGTATTGAAAAATCCCCATCGTCAACCGGATCGCTCCGAATGCGGCCAAGCCCCACAAAAGGTAAAAGGTTCCATCACCGTAGCCGATCCAAGCCCGAATGCAAGTGAATATGGCAACCGTAAGCCCGACGAATAAACATCCCCCGCCGATCATCATATTTTTGACCGCTCGTCGACTGATCCGCGATCCTCTTCCCCCCTGCAGCGCATGAATTGAAGCCTGCTTGACCAACAACTCATCCGCCGTAGGCGACAGCTGGGTGAAGGGCGTCAAACCTGAAATGAAGCCGCGCTCGCCGGTAGGCGTCACAATGGCTAACCAAGACTCTTCGCCCACTGTGCGGAAGCCCTCGGTACGAATCTTGGCCTCCGCCGGCAATTCCAGAACAACCGACGCACCGGTCGCCGGTTCCTGACGCAAGGCACAAGCTTGATGGATTTGGATCCGCATGACCGAAGCATACCCCACTGCACCCTTTTTTCAATACTTGATCCACTCCAAACACAACCCCACCGCCGGCATGGTCGGCCCGGAATAATGGCGGTCTTTTTTCTCAAAGGCCACCGTCACCTGCTCGGGGGGGAAATGGCCGCGGCCGATTTCCAGCAATGTGCCGGCGATGATGCGCACGGTGTTGTACAAAAAGCCGCTGCCGCTGATGACCACATGCACTTCGTTGGGGTAGCCGGGCGGGGTTTCAATTTGACAGTCATGAATCTCGCGGATGGTGCTCTCGCGGCCGTGGCCAGCGGTGGTGTCGGCCGCCAGCTCCTTGCCGCCGGGAGACAGCGCGGCGCCCTGCTTCATGGCCTCGACATTGAGGACATAACCGGTGTGGTACACCACCCGCCGGTTGAACAAGGGCCGGTGCTCGCCGGTGTGGAAGCGGTAGCGGTACTGCTTGGTCTTGGCCCCGCCGATCACATTGAAATTCGGTGGCGCGATTTCGCAGGACAGCACGCGAATGTCGTCGGGCAGACGCGACGACACCGCATGCGCCATGCGCTCGACCGGAATCGGGGTGGCCGCCATGAAGGCCGCGCACTGGCCCATGGCGTGCACGCCCGAGTCGGTGCGGCTGGCCCCGTGCAAAGTGATCTGCGGGTCGCGCAGAAAAGTCCGCAAGGTCGCCTCCAGCACGCCCTGCACGGTGCGCTTGGGTTCTTCGCCCTTGGGTTCCTGCTTTTGCCAGCCGTAAAAATCGGTGCCGTCATAGGCCACCGTCATGCGGTAATGCTCGCGCCGGCACGGCCGCGAATGGCGCGGATCGCCGTGCGGCTCGCGCACATAGACGCGCTTGGGCAGGCCTTGGCCGGAGTTGGGGGGCGGCGCGGCGGGGATTTCAGCAGTGGGAGAATCAGAAGTCATGGGAGACGACGATTGTAGTCACGGGAGGATGCCGAGAAATGGCAGGAACCCGGGTGAAATCCGGCTGTTCAGCCCGGAGGGCTGCCGGCCATTAGCCGGGGGTGAAGGCCGCAAGGCCGGAACCCCCGGATGACGGGAGGAATGGACCGCCCCGGAGGGGCGGCGGAAAATTACTCAATCCGTGGATGAAGCACCAATCACGATGAAACGATTTGCATTTCCCAAACGAATCGTCCAAAAAAATGCGCCCCACCATTCATGGCCGGCATCGAAATACCCCGACCAATCCGTGGACCATGAAAAGATTTCCATCTTGTCCAAATCCCGCCCCCAAAGGCATTCATTGATTTCAGAGAACAACAATTTTGCTTTTTCGACTTTGTCTCCAGGAATTCCATACGGTGGATCGAAAAAAGCGGTTTTGTATCCATCCACAAAACTATCGTCAAACCCCTTGCTCGCCCCGCTCATGCTGTCCGTTCCCCAGAATTCTGCCGCAGTAATTTTGCGTCCAACACATTTGGATTCGTCCAATCGTTCTTGAAAAAAATTTGTTTCTCGGCATTTGCCAGTAACAGGATCGAGACCCCATTTTTTGTAGCGCCGCCCTATCGTGGACATCCCCTCAAGCGCAATGGCTCGGTGAAGTGATTCCGAAGCACCCTCTCTATCTGCCTCAAGAAGGATGTATTCCGGCACAACCAAAGCCTCTTCGCGCCTTTTCAACGCCTCGGCAAGCTTTGCCTCTGGAACAATTTCACGAATCAAATAACCTTCAACCAAATTCCATGGGGATTGCGCAGCGCCTGGAACCAGCGGATGTTTTTCCATGCCGCGATTGTAATTCCCGCGCCCCTCCGGGGCGCAACTTCCTTTTCCCTTCTCCGGGGGTTCCGCTCACTTGCGTTCGCTCCACCCCCGGCTAATAGCCGTGAGCCCTCCGGGCTCTTGGTCGGCTAAAGCCGACCCTCCTCATGCCTTCATCGCCTCCGGATCCACCCCCTGCTCGCGCAGCCACTTGGCATACGAGATCGGGCTGAATTCGCTGGGCTTGATTTCGCTCCTGCCGCCCCAGAACACATTGGTGTACAGCACGGGAATGCCGGCTTCTTCCAGATGCCGGTCGATGGCGGCCTTGTGGGCCAGCACCTTTTCTTTTTCGGTGCCGTGGGCCACACCCATGATGTTGGCGTTCATGAATTCCGGCCCGCCTTCACGCCAATAAGCGTGGGTCATGCAGCAATGGCGGCCGACTTCCATGCCGGCCGCCATCTCTTTGCCCGGCGGCACGCGCCAATGGAACAGGGCGTTGAACTTGGTGACGCGGTTGCCGTCGTCGTGGCGTTTGACATGCTCCAAAAAGGTGGAGAAGCGGCCGATCAGGCGGCGCTCATGCAAACTCTCGCCCACCCGCAGGAAGGTTTCCAATTCCACACCGGCTTCCTTGGCGCGCAAATCCCACAGGTTGGGCACCAGTTCATCCGGCTCGAATTCGCGCTTCAAGGCGGTGAGCACCTGCCACTCCAAGTCATTGAGCGGGGTGACCACGGTGTCCATCACCCGCGCCGGCTCATTGGTGCGTTCGCCGATTTCCAACTCGCGGCGGCGCACATGGCCCACGCCCAGGGCGAACAATTTATTGGCCGGCAGCAGTTTGAAGGTTTCAGCGCCGGTTTTTTCCTTCAGCCAATCGCAGTGTTTTTCCAGCGAGTAGCCCACCGGCACCTTGAGGGTGGTCCACAGGTGATACTTGCTGCCCGGGCTTTCACCGTCGGTGGTGCGCAAAACCACATGGCCGGAGGACGGATCCTCCTTGAACATGAATTCAAAGGCGGCAGTCAGTTTGAGCGGGGGAACCTTCCAGGCGACCAGGGCACCGGGGGCAAGCGATGTCGTCAGCAAAGTTTGACGCACGCGGCGCACCGTCCCTGCACGCAGCATGGCTTGGATGCGTTCAATCACCCTCTCCAGCGCGATGCCGGATTTTTCAGCGATTTCATGCAGGGGGCGGCGTGAAAAGCCACTGATCTGGTCTTCAGAGACCGTCAGAATGGCTTTGTTGATGGGATCTTCAAAGGAAATGGGGATGGGCATGGGGCGGGCATTGTAGCCCAGCCTACTTTTTAGCCGGGGCCGCCACGGCAGCCTCCGCCGCCACCCGCACTTTGGGGCGGGTTTTGCCGCTGGCATCCACGCAAGCGCCGTCCAGCACCCGACCCAGGAACAAATCCGCATTGCCTTCAGTATCCAGGTGCATCATCAAATCGCACATCATCCATGCCAAGCCGTGCTGGGGAATCGGCACCGGATGCTCCTGCACCATCGCCATCCCCAAAAACATGTCTTCCGGGTCTTCCCCCCCCTTGCCGCCCTTGGCGAACTTGCGCGCCAAGCCGTGTCCGTCGTTTTCAGGCACCACCACCAAGCCGAATTTGTGCGATTCGCTGATGTCGGCCATGATCGGCGTGCCTTTGGGGATGGAGACGCACACGGTCGGCGGATCAGAGCACACCATGTGCACGCCATGCACGGTGTGGCCGACCCGGCTCTTTTCATATTCCGAAGTCAGCACAAACACGCCGGTGGGTATGACTGCCAGGGCTTGGCCGATGGCCAGGCGCTTGGCGGGGGTGAGTTCCTGGACAAGATGAGTTTTCATGGGCGTATCGAAGAAGACTTGGACCGGGGTAAGGGTTGCGGCGGAAACTCCACTGCGGGCGGCAGGATAGGATTGACCGGTGCGCTTGTAAAGCCCCTGCCCCGATTCTTTCCACCAGCCCTGATCCGCCATGCCTTTTTGGAAACTCGCCCTGTTCGACCTCGACGGCACCTTGGCCGACACCTTGCAGGATATTGCCGAAGCCGCCAACGGCGCGCTCATGGCCCACGGGTTCGCACCCCACCCCCAAGCGGCTTACCGCTATTTGGTGGGGCGCGGCGCCCCCGCCTTGTTCCGCGATGCCCTGCCGCCGCCAGCCAACGGCAATGAAGCCACGGTCAGCACCTTGGTCGGGGATTACCTGGCCCGCTATGCCTTGGGCCGCTTCAACCACACCGCTCCCTATGCCGGCATTCCCGCCCTGCTGGATGCCTGCGTGACCCGCCGCATCCCCCTGGGTGTGCTGTCCAACAAGGTTCATCCTGAAACCTGCACGGTCATGGCCCACCTGTTTGGCCGCTGGCCATGGGTCGCCATCCAGGGGCACGGCGAGGACTTTCCGCCCAAACCGGATCCGGCCTCAGGTCTGTCCCTATGCCGCCAGCTCGGCATTGCAGC
>CAZVNU010000176.1:0-5371 GCA_964628335.1 uncultured Phycisphaeraceae bacterium | reverse complement strand
TTTTTCAGCGGGATTACGCGCGTGACCCGCCAGCCCTGTCCACCCCCTTGGGGTGGTGAAATAGAGTGGATTTGTTCCAGAGGTTGCACCCCTGGCCAGGAACGGCCACCGCTTCGCGGTGGATTCAATTGGTGCATGGATGCGCGGCGCGTTATCCTGACGCGCCTTGGTTTGCGCTTGGTGCGGACCGCCATTCCATCTTCCTTATTCTTGGTCGGCCAACGCCGACCCTCCCCCATGAAAACCCCCGCCCACCTGCTCGCCCGCGTCAAGCCCTTGCAATCCCGCCTCAAAAAAGCCGGCTTGGACGGCATGCTGATCACCAATCCGGTGGATATCCGTTATCTCACCGGCTTCATCGGCGAGGACTCCTGGGCCTATATCCCGGCCACTTTTGACGCGGCGTGGATCATTTCCGACGGCCGCTTCCGCACCCACATCCCCGGCGAGGCGCCGCACGCCCGGATCATCATGCGCGAGATGCGCGAGATGAAGGATCCCAAGAACAAGGGCAAGACCGTCCAGCGCCGCCCGAGCATGGGCGAAGCGGTGGCGGCCGAGTTGTTTGAGCGCTATGAAAAGGTCGGCCTTAATCCGGGGCACCTGTCCCACGCCGCCTTCGAGCAGGCGCGGAAGGAGATCGGCAAGTCCAAGGTGGTGGCCTTCGACGACGGTCTGTTGCCTCAGCGCGCCGTCAAGGATGCATTGGAATTGAAGTCGCTCAAGAAGGCGGTCAAGATCCAGCAGCAGGCCTTCCTTGACCTCAAAGAGTTCGTCAAGCCGGGCATGACCGAGCTGGAAGTGTGCGCCTACTTGGAATACCGCATGAAGTGCCTGGGCGCCAGCGGCCCGTCGTTTGGCACCATCATCGCGGTGGACGGCCATGCCAGCCACAACCACGCCATCCCCGGCGCCCTCAAGGTCAAGAAGGATTCCAGCATCCTCATCGACTGGGGCGCCAAGGTGGATGGCTACTGCTCGGACATGACCCGCGTGCTCAATCTGGGCAAGCCCAAGCCCCACATCCAGCGCATTTACGGCATCTGCCTTGAAGCCATGGCCGCCTGCGAAAAAGCCATCAAGCCGGGCGCTTCGCTGTTTGAGGCCACCAAGGCCGCCCGCGATGTGATTGAGGCCGCCGGCCATACTTTGGACCACGGCATCGGCCATGGCATCGGTCTTGACATCCATGAATATCCCGGCATCGGCGGCCAGAAGGATGTGTTCTTCAAGGAGGGCCAAGTCGTGACCATCGAGCCGGGCATCTACCTTGGCGACCAGGGTGGGGTGCGCATCGAGAACGACTATCTGGTGACCAAGACCGGCTGCAAGAGTTTGTGCGATCTGCCCAAGGATTGGGAATTCTCGCTGGTCAAGTGAGAAATGGCGGCACCACGCGCCACAAACCCTAACAATGGGCGACCTTTTGCCCTGGTTCGTCTTTCCAGCCCGGGTGGCTCCCGCTACAATCCGTCACCCTTGCCGCAGTTGGCAATGGTGTTTTTCCCCCGGCCATCGGCTGGGAATCCCCCTCTTTCCATTGTTATCCATGGCCAAAACCGCCAAAAAGAAGACTGTATTCACCAAATCCGCCACCAAGCCCGTTGTGGCGGCCGCCGTCAAAGCCGCCGCCAAGCCGGCAACCAAGGCCGCTTCCGCCGCCGGCGTGGGCCTTGATTCGCTGCAGGAAATCGTCGCTTTGATGGTCAAAAACGGGCTGACCGAAGTGAATCTGGAAGGCAACGGCCAGACCATCTACCTTTCGCGCAACGCCAACCCCGGCGCCGCCGCCCCGGTGTATGCCGCCGCGCCCGCCCCGGTGGCCGCCGCCGCTCCCGCTCCCGCCGCCGCCCCGGCCGCCAAGGTCGCCAAGGCTGACACCATCAACAGCCAGATGGTCGGGTCTTTTTACGCGGCCTCCGGTCCGGATGCCAAGCCTTTTGTCAAGGTGGGCGACACCGTGACCGCCGACACCGTGGTCTGCATCATCGAAGCCATGAAGGTGTTCAATGAAATCAAGGCCGGCAAGGCCGGCACCATTGCCAAGATCCTGGTGGAGAGCGGCAAGCCGGTGGAATTCGGCACGCCGTTGTTCGAGTTGAAGTAAGCCGAGTAAAAGAACCCCGACCGTCAGGGAGGGGACGCTGGCACGCTCGACATGCGTGCGTCCCCTCCCTGACGGTCGGGGTTCTTTGTTTCACCACACGCCTTTTCCCACACTCCCCATGTTTGAACGCATCCTCATCGCCAACCGCGGCGAAATCGCCGTCCGCATCATCCGCGCCTGCCATGAAATGGGCATCGAGGCGGTGGCGGTCTATTCCACCGCCGACAAGGATTCCAAGCATGTGCGCATGGCCGACCGCGCCGTGTGCATCGGCGAGGCCTCGCCCAAGGAGTCCTACCTCAACATCCCGCGCCTGATCGCCGCCGCCGAAGTGGCCGATGTCGACGCCATCCACCCAGGCTACGGTTTCTTGGCGGAAAACGCCCATTTTGCTGAAGTCTGCCGCTCGTGCAACATCGAGTTCATCGGCCCCTCGTCCGAGGCGATGAACACCTTGGGCGACAAGGTCAACTGCAAGAATCTGGCCATCGCCCAGAATGTGCCCACCGCCAAGGGCTCCAAGGGCGCGGTGGATGTGAAGGATGAAAAGGCGCTGATCGCCCTGGCCCACGACATCACTTATCCGGTCATGATCAAAGCCGCCGCCGGCGGCGGCGGCCGCGGCATGCGCGTGGCCCACAACGACATGTCGCTGATCTCCGGCGCGCAGCAGGCTTCGGCCGAAGCGCTGTCGGCCTTCGGCGACGGCACCGTGTACATCGAGAAATTCATCGACCACGCCCAGCATGTCGAAGTGCAGGTCATCGGCGACCGCCACGGCAATGTCTGCCACCTCTACGAGCGCGACTGCACCATGCAGCGCCGCAAGCAGAAGCTCATCGAAGAAGCGCCCTGCCCGAAACTCAGCCAGGAGCAGCGCGAGGAAGTGTGCGCCGCCGCCGCCCGCCTGTGCAAAGCCGCCGGTTATTACTCGGCCGGCACGGTGGAATTCCTGATGGATTCCAAGCAGCGCTTCTATCTGATGGAAGTCAACACCCGCGTGCAGGTGGAGCACCCCGTCTCCGAAATGATCACCGGGGTGGACATCGTCAAGGAAACCATCCGCATCGCCGCCGGCCAGAAACTGTCCTTCACCCAGAAGGACATCAAGATCAACGGGCACGCGCTGGAAGTGCGCATCAACGCCGAAGACCCCGACAAGAACTTCATGCCCTGCGCCGGCCTGATCGAAGACTTCTACGCCCCGGGCGGCATGGGCGTGCGCATCGACACCCATGCCCATGCCGGCTACCGCATTCCGCCGAATTACGATTCGATGATCGGCAAGCTGATCACCCACGGCCGCACCCGCGAAGAGGCGGTGGCCATCATGCTGCGCGCCCTGCGCGAGTTCGAGATCGGCCCGATCAAGACCACCATCCCGCTGCACCAGCGCCTGTTCAAGAACGGCGACTTCCTGGCCAACAAGGTGGATATCGGTTTTGTCGAGCGCTTGCTGGGGATGTGATGGAGGGTTGGCTTTGGCCGACCAGTTATACAACGAAATGCCAAAACCGCGCCAAGGCAAACGGAAATCATCCGTTATCCTTGGCGCGGTTTCTTGTGCCGAAAAAAGGTCGGCCAAAGCCGACCCTCCCTTTAGACTGCTTCCATGCTCAAACTTCTCCCCGCCGCGACTTTGCTGCTCCTGTGCGCCTGCCAATCCAGGCCGCAGGCGCAAGTCCCCTCCGTCCCCATCCCGACAGCCTCCTGGCAAAACCTCGACTTCGGCTCCAACGGCGACAGCGAGATCACCGCCGATCTGCTCACCATCGAGCACGGCGAGCGTCTGGCCGGCCTGCAATTCACCGGCGATGTGGACGCGCTGCTTGGCAAAGCGCGCGAGCATTACGAAATCACCCTGGAGGCGCAGCGCACCGCCGGCAATGACTTGTTTCTCGGCCTGACCTTTCCCGTCGGCAAGGAATCCGCCTCGTTGGTGCTGGGCGGCTGGGGCGGGTCGGTATGCGGCATTTCATCGGTGGATGGCGCCGATGCGGCGACCAATGCGCACAAAAGCATCCATGTCTTTGATGACAACCGGTGGTATCGGGTCAGACTCCAGGTGACCCCCGGCCGGGTGCAAGCCTGGCTGGAGGGCAAGCCTTTGTTCGATATTGCGCGGGCCAAGGTCAAGCGGTTTGAGGTGCGCGGCGAGGTCGGGCAAACCGTGCCGTTGGGCTTGTTCACTTTTGGCACCTCGGCGCAAATCCGCAACATGGCGGTGCGGAAACCAAGGTAGCGGCGGCGGCAAGATGCCGCCGTTACATTTTTAGCGCTTTGTCCAGCACCTGCGCACTCTCCAAGCCGGCGGCCGCAATCCAATGCACTTCCCTGAATTTGCGCAGCCAGGTACGCTGCTGCTTGGCGTAATGGCGGGTCAGGATCTGCGTGCGGTCGAAGGCGTCCTGCATCGAATGGATGAGCGGGTCGCCGCCGTTGAGGGCGGCCAGCACCTGTTTGTAGCCGATGGCTTCGCGGGCCTGGTTGGGCATTTCCACCACGCCTGCGGGCGACTCCGCGCGCTGGGGTGCGAACATTCCCAGGCCGTTGAGCCGCATCACCTCTTTGGGCAATGACTCGCCGCCGATGCACACATCCGCCGCCAGTTGCGCCTCGACGGATTCTGGGAAAAACATGGCTTTGACCCGCAGGTTGATGCGCAAGTTGATGGCAGCGGTGGGCCACTCCAAGCCGATCAGCACGGGGTTGAAGCGGTAGGGCTTTTCAGTGGCTTTCCATTGCGCCTGCAGGGCGGAAATCGGCGTGCCGGTCAGGTGGAACACTTCCAGCGCCCGCATCACCCGCTGGCGGTCGTTGACGCCGATTTTTGCCGCCGCCACGTCGTCGCAGACTTTGAGCCGTGCATGCAGTTCCGCCGTGGCAATGGTTTCGAGCGAGGCCCGAAATGCGGGGTCTTGGCCGGGGCCTTCAAACATGCCTTCGAGCAGACCCTTGAGGTAGAGGTTGGTGCCGCCGACGATGATTGGGGTTTTGTTTTGGGCCTGGAGCGCATGAATCAAAGGCTCGGCCCGCTTGATCCACTGCGCGGCGGTGAAGGGTTCGGTCGGTTCGACAATGTCCACCAAATGATGCGGCGCCCGCGCCCTCTGGGCTGGCGTGGGCTTGGCGGTGCCGGCATCCATGTGCCGGTAAATCTGCATGGAGTCGGAGGAAATCACCTCGCCATCGAGTCTTTCCGCCAAACCGACCGCCAGTTCGCTTTTACCGGAGGCGGTGGGGCCGAGGATGAGGAGGGGGCGG
>CAZVNU010000175.1:0-5372 GCA_964628335.1 uncultured Phycisphaeraceae bacterium | reverse complement strand
ATAGCATCCGGGAAACCGGATGCGAAACCTCCAACTGTTCCCTTGTCAGTGACCTGACAATAAAAACCTCCGCAAAGAGATTGATTCTCGCGGAGGTTTTTTCATGGGATGAACATGCGGTAAAATGGCCGCCATGTTCAAGCCCATCTGCTCTTTGTTTGCTTTCATGTTACTGTGTTCATGCGAGAAAAAGCTGTCTTTCCCGGTCGCCCATACCTATGTCGTGCGCGGCCAGGTGGAGCAGTTGCCGGAAAAAAACAAGCCGTATTCCAGTTTCATGGTGGCCCATGAGGCCATCCCCGATTTTCACGATGTGGACGGAGAAAAAGTCGGCATGGTAGCGATGGTGATGGATTTCCCTTGTTCGGACTTGGGCATGCTGGCGCCCTTGCAGGTGGGGGACAAAATCCAAATGACCGTGGTGGTTTCCAAAGAAATCACGCAGTGGGATATTTTATCCATTGAAAAACTGGCGCCCGAGACGGCGCTGCAAATCACGCGCTAAATTGGCGTCAAAACTTGGTGGTCACACCCAATTGGAAGGCGCCCATGCTGTCCAAGCCTTTTTGCTGTTTGAACTGGTCGGTCATGAAGGTCAGGCTATAGCCGAATTCCACCGAAGTATTGCCCCACTTGCCAGTCCAACGCAGGCCCAGAGTGCCATCGAGCCGCCAAGGGCTGCCTTGGATGGCGCTGCCGGCGCTGGTGGGTGCATTGTGGAACAGGCTGCCGTCGACAAACAGATTATGGGCGACCACCCGGCCGGCGCCCCTGGCATACACATAAAACGAGGAGCCTTGCGGCAGCGCTTCGGGGGTCCCTGGATCGGTCAGGCGCGGTGATCCGAAATCATGCGGCAAATTGACGCCAAAGCGGGTTTCCACGCCCACTTCAAGATGGTCATAGACCGTGCCCAAGGCCAGGGTGGATTCAGGAATCACTTGCCAGAGGTAATCCCGGTGGTGGGCGCCGCCCAGCACATCCTGATTCAGGCACCATTTGCGCCGCAGGTAAAGTTGGGCGGCGAATTCATCTTGGATTTGGTTGCGCCAGCCAGGGTTTTTGCGGCCCACGAAGTGGTCATGCACGTATTTCTGCACTTGGTAGCCTTTCGCCGAGGGACCCACCACCCCCAGATCCAGTTGCACATGCTCCAAGGTGCGCACGCCAGGGCTGGCGGCAAAGGCGCTTTCTCGCTGCCAAAAAACGCCCACATAGGCATAGCCGGCAAAGGGCATGTCATTGACGATCGGCGCGACCGATGTGATATCACGCGGGGTCATGATCAATTGGCCGGCAATCAGACCGGCGCCGGTTTGGGTGGCGGTTGCGCGGTTGCCGGCCAGGTCGGCAAAGGGTAGGTTTTCGCCCACTTTGTCCGCCCACAGCGGGCGCCCCAACCATGCCACGGCCGTACCGTTGGTGTAGTGACCGTCATGGCCATCGGTGGGGTCGTGCAGAGCGCCGTCGTTTTCCCAAAAAGCGCGCAACATGCCGTCGTCGGCAGCATCCGCATGCGCCAGCCCGGAAGCCAGCATAGGAAGGATAAAAAACATAGCAGCGTAAATAAGTTTCATGCGGCGATAGTGTATGGGCAGATTGCGCATAAAATGCCGGACTTATGGCATCAACCCCTTTTTCGTCCCATGATCTTGCCGCTGTGCGCGTGGCTGTCGGCGTGGTGGCGCGCGACGGCTGCGTGTTGGTGACCCACCGGCGCGACGGCCAATTACTTGGTGGCTGGTGGGAATTCCCCGGTGGCAAGGTGGAAACCGGCGAGAGCATTGAAGTCGCCTTGGTGCGCGAATTGCGCGAGGAGGTCGGCATCGAGACCGAACCGGTGCGGGCACTGGCGGAAATCATCCACACCTATCCGCACGCCACCGTCCATCTGCACCCCTTTTTGGCGCGCTGTCTGGCCGGCGAACCACAACCTCTTGAAGTGGCCGCCTGCCGCTGGGTCAACCATGCGGAATTGACTGAATTGGCCAAGACTCAAATGTTGCCGGGCAACCAATCCTTGGTGGTCGCGCTGTTGGCGGATTGGAAAGTGGTGGAAGGCGTGCGCTGAAAAAAGCCCGCAGGCGCGGGCTTTTTCGTGTTTTTTTGGTTTTTTTGAATGGCTCAAGCCGTCATGCTTGCGGTGCCAATGTCATCGAGTTTTCCAAATACCATGCGCCCGGCCGAGGTTTGAATGCTGCTGGTCACCGTCAGTTTGACCCGCTTGCCGATGTGGGGTTTGGCATTTTCAACCACCACCATGGTGCCGTCATCCAGATAGCCCACCGCTTGGGTGGCGCCTTCGCCCACGCGAATCAGTGCCACTTCCAATGGTTCCCCGGGCAAGGCGTTGGGCTTGAGCGCCAATGCGAGTTGGTTGAGATTGATGGTGGGAATCTGGTTGATTTCGGCCACTTTGACCAGATTCAGGTCGCTGGTCATCAGGCGGGCCTGCAGTTCGCGGGCCATGTTGAGCAGTTGCTGGTCCACCGGATCATTGGAATGGGTGCAATCCTCAATGCGGACATCCCATTGCGGATCTTCCTTGAGTTTTTGCAAAATATCCAAGCCACGGCGGCCACGGGCGCGCTTGAGCTTGTCGGCAGAGTCGGCCAATTGCTGTAATTCCTCCACCACAAAGCGGGGCACCAGCAATGCGCCATGGAGGATATTGGAGGCCAGAATGTCGGCAATGCGACCATCCACCAGCACCGAGGTGTCCAACAGCACCGGGCGTGGCCCGCGGATCTGGCGGTTGAATTCGATGTAGGGGATGACGAAGCGGAAGTCATCCTTGGTCTGCAACACCAGCGAGGTTGAAACATAGATACAACACAAGCCGATCAGGACTTTGACCCCGCGCAGGATGTGGGTGAAGGATTCCAGTCCTTTGATCTGGCCGAGGTAGTCGCGCCATTGGCCATCCACCACCGACTTGGCTTTTTCAGTCAAGGTCAGATATTCCAAGGAATTCAGGTTCATTTGCGGCAGGGGGGCCGTCACCTGGGGTTGGGTGAGCAGGGCGAACAGATCCACCACGAACGAAAGGGCGAAGGCGGCCAGCAATCCGGCCAAGAGCCCCAGGAACAGGCCGGAGACGGCCGCCAGATTTTTTTTGCGCACCATCGCATCGATGAAAATCACGCCGCCGGAAAGGGCCACCGTGATGAGCAGCAGCAGCGAGATGCGTGAGAAATCGGTGTCGTTGTCCTTTTGGAAAGACAACAGGTAAAAGGCGGCGATGGATGCCGTCAGCAGGACATACATCCCACGAAGAAAATAGAGAACCATGGCGACACCGGGGAATAATGGGGAATGCCGAAAAATGATGCGGTGAGTCTAAGGCGAGGCGGCGGAATTGTATAGATGTTTTTCTTTTTGTTTGGCCCAGCCGGGGCAGGGTCAATGCTTTTTTCGTTCGCGGGCGGTGGGAATGCCCAATTCGTCGCGGTATTTGGCCACCGTGCGGCGGGCGATGGTCAGGCCGGCTTTGCCCAATTCTTGGACCAAGGCGTCGTCCGACATCGGCTTTTTGGGGTTTTCCGCTTCCACGATCCGCTTCAATTTCGCCTGCACCGCGCCCCAGGCCAATGTTTCACCGCCGGCCGTGGTGGTGCCGCCGGAAAACAGCATGCGCAGCGGCAGGATGCCGCGCGGGGTGTCGAGGTATTTGTCCGAGACGGCCCGCGAGACGGTGGCCACATGCACGCCAAGGCGCAGCGCGACTTCGGTTTCGGTCAGGGGTTTGAGCGCCTGCGGACCCTGCTCGAAAAAGGCGATCTGTTCGCGCACCGCTTCGGCGATGACTTTTTGCAAAGTGGCGCGCCGCTGTTCGATGGCTTCCATCAGGGTGCGGGCTTTGCCGACATACTGGGCCATGGTCTTGCGGGTGTCGGCGTCGGCGTTTTTGTCGCGGGTGAGGCTTTCAATGGCGGCATTGATCGACAGCGGTGGCAGGTTGCCGCGCGCCAATTCGACGGTGAACGACCCCGTTGCTTCAAAACGCACGGTGGCATCTGGATAAATGTTGCAGGCCACCTCGCTGGCCAGCAGGCGGCCGGGATGGGGATTGAAGCGGCGCAAGCCCTTGGTGGCCGCCCGGATTTGGGCGACGCTGGCGCCCAGAATCTCGGCGACTTTGGGCAGATGGTTGGCTTCGATGTCCGGCAGGTGGTGCAGAACGATGGCGCGTTCAAGCGGCTGTTCGCCGGTTCCCGCTTTTTCCTCGGCGGCGATTTGGAGCAGCAGGCATTCGCGCAGGTTGCGGGCGGCCAGCCCCGGCGGCTCCAAATGGGTTTGCAAGAGGCGGATGACCCGTTCAAGGTCTTCCGGCCGGGTGTGCGGGGGGGAGGCCGAGAGCAGGGTGGTGGCGCTTTCGCGCAGATAGCCGTCGGCATCAATGCGCGAGAGCAAAAATTCACCCAGTTTCAAGTCGTCTTCGTTGGCTTGCGCAAGATGCCATTGGCTTTTCAATTGGTCGTGTAGCGAGGCGCCTTTGGCCGGGGCGTTGCCCATGGTTCCTGTTTGGCATCTCGCTCGCCCGTGGCCACGCGCACGCGGCGGGTTGTTGCCAAGGGTGCCGGGGCGATTGGTTCCCAAAAGGCTCGAAGGCAAGGAAAAGCGGCTCGCGGAAAACTCGCGGGAATGAAATTTGTTCGTATTCCTTGAGTTTTTTTATTTGCGGGCCAAAGCGGTGAAGTGGTCCTGCAAGGCGAACACCTGCCAGCCACTTTGTTTGATGGCTACCACCGCCCGGCCGGCCGCGCGGGCGGCGGTCAGGGTGGTGATCATGGGGATGTTGTAGCGGGTGGCCATGGCGCGCAGTTTGCCTTCGTCGGTGCCGGCGCCCTTTTTGGTGGGGGTGTTGATGATCAGGGAGATGGATTTGTTCTTGATCAAATCGCCGGCATTGGGGCGGCCTTCCGACAATTTCATGACGCGTTCGGCTTGGAGGCCGGCTGCCGCCAAAATGGCGTGGGTGCCGCCGGTGCATACGATTTCAAAGCCGGCTTCGATAAAGTTTTTGGCCACCGGCACGATGCCGTCCTTGTCGCCGGCGCGCACCGAGATGAACACCTTGCCCCCACTTGGCAGCGGCTGGTTGGCCGCCATTTGCGCCTTGGCAAAGGCGATGGCGAAGTCGGCATCAGAGCCCATCACTTCGCCGGTGGAGCGCATTTCCGGCCCCAAGATCACATCGACGCCGGGGAACTTGCTGAAGGGGAACACCGATTCCTTGACCGACACATGCTTGGGGTGGACTTCGGCGGTCTGGCCAAGGTCGGCCAGCTGCTTGCCCATCATTACCTTGGCGGCCAGCTTGGCCCATGACACGCCGGTGGCCTTGCCCACAAAAGGCACGGTGCGGCTGG